>JAOPXA010000089.1 GCA_025965395.1 Nocardioidaceae bacterium
ATCTCGCTGATGGGCGTGGGCTTGGCCCTGGACCGTCCGCTGAACATTCGCTCGTGGTCGTCGTGGCGTCGGTGGGGGACGACCTGGCGTCTGCTGCTCATCGCGATGCCCTTGTCGATCGCCATCACGGCCTGGCTCGGCTGGTGGGTCATGGGCCTCGCCCCCGCTTCGGCGATCCTGCTGGGAGCGGCCTTGGCACCCACCGATCCGGTGCTCGCCTCCGACGTCCAGGTGGCTGGCCCGACGACCGACGAGATAGACGCGGAGGAGATCGACGAGACCGACGAGGTGCGCTTCGCCCTGACCTCGGAAGCAGGCCTCAACGACGGCCTGGCATTCCCCTTTGTCAACCTTGCGATTCTCGTGGTGGGCACAGGATCACTGGTCGACTGGGGGGCCGAGTGGCTCCTATGGGATGTGGTCGGCAAAGTCGTGGTAGGCGTGCTGCTCGGAACGCTTACCGGGTGGGGGCTGGCAAAGGCAGCGTTCCGCTCGCGCCGACCATCGATCCGCACGGCCGAGACCGGAGAGCCGTTGCTCGTGCTCGCCGCCGTCCTGCTGTCGTACGGACTCGCGCAGGTCGCACACGGATACGGCTTCCTCGCAGTCTTCGCATGCGCCATGACCCTGCGATCGGAGGAGCGCAGCGCGGACTACCACGCCCTCATGCACGAGGTCGTCGAGCGCCTCGAACGTCTGCTCACCTTGATCGTCCTGCTGCTCCTAGGAGTTGCCATCTCGGGGGGCCTGCTCAATCAACTAAGTTGGCGCGGAGCTGCCGTCGGGGTCGCCCTGCTCCTGGCTGTCCGGCCAGCGACAGCATGGTTGGCCCTGCGAATCGGGTCACGACCCAAGGAGCACGTCGGGGATGAGGGACTCGGACCGCGCGAGCGGCTCGCGACAGCCTTCTTCGGAATTCGAGGCATTGGGTCGATCTACTACCTCGCCTATGCCACCGGCCATGAAGAGTTCTCGGACGCTGACACCCTGTGGTCGACGGTGAGCTTCGTCATTGCCGTATCCGTTGTGCTGCACGGGGTCACGGCCACTCCCGTCATGCGCTGGCTGGACGATCGTCGAGCAACGGCTGCAGATTAGGTGGCGAACGATGTCGTCAAGCAGTGACTGCACCCTCGTCGAGCAGATCGGCTGACTCGCGCGGCTCGCCGAGCTTGACGACGATGACACCCACCAAGATCAGGACGCCACCGGCAAGCTGAATGACCCCTGGTGTCTCGCTCAGCAGCAGCCACGCAAAGACGAGTGCCGACACGACCTCCGTAAGACCTACGAACGAAGCGAGCCGCGAACCTAGCCGCCTGCTCGCGGCGATGCCGGCTACGTATGCGAGTGCTGCGGTGATCACGCCCAAGCCCAGGACGGGCAACCACCAAGGCACCGACGTGTCGGCGAAGATCACGTGAGTGCGTGGAGCAGCAAGCGGGACGATCCCGACCAGACCCGCAACCAGGAGCATGGCTCCGCCGCACAATAGTCCCCCGGCGGCAAGCACAAGGGCAGGCAATCCGTTGTCGTCATCAGCCGACATCACCCAATAGACGGCAGCGCCGACCATCGCCGCGAGCGCCCAGAGCACGCCAACAGCATCCAGTTGCGCGCCGGACACGAGGTCGAGCACCAACGCCAGACCGACCGCGGCAACCGCGGCCCCCACAACCGTGAGGCGACCGGGGCGCTGGCTGTGCCGAAACCAGAGCCATCCAATCACCGCGACGGGTGCCGTGTACTCGATCAACAACGCTACGCCAACTTGCATATGGTCGACGGCGTTGAAGAAGGCCAGCTGGCACCCCGCGACGGCGATCGCTCCGTAAGCCACGATCCGACCGACGTTCGCACGTACGAGTCCCCAGCGCCCACGCAGGGAAATCACCGCGGGGATGAAGAGGACCGCCGCGGCAATCAAGATGCGTGCGGTGACCGCAGAGCCAGGCGACCAGCCAGCATCCAGCAATCCTTTGGCGAAGGGCCCTGAGAGTCCGAAGGACGTCGCGGACACCACGGCAAGCCCCAGACCTGACGCAAGGCGAGAGGGCCGCGCCACGGCGCCGTCATGAGTCAAAGCATTCATGACACATGACACTATCCGCGAGCATGTAAGGTGTCAATGTGGCCTTCACTCATGACACCGAGCTTGCGATGTTAGCCGCTGTCGCCCTCGTCAACTCCGGCGAGGACCCGGACACCATGACCACGACCGCGCACCTGGCCGCGTTCCTGGTGGAGCATGGTTACACCGGTCATTTCGCGCGCGACGAGTCTGAGCTGAACTCCATACGTGCGCTTCGCCCCCACTTGCGAGCCCTGCTCCTCAGCGACCGCGATAGTGCCGTGGGGACCGTCAATCGGATGCTCGCCGACGCTGGCGCCCTCCCCCAACTCGTACGCCATGGCGACACCGACTGGCACCTGCACGCAGTCGAGGACGATCGCCCCCTGGCTACCCGCATCGCGGTCGAGACGGCGATGGCGATGATCGACGTGATTCGCGCCGATGAGCTGAGCCGGCTTGGCGTCTGTGCCGACGATGAATGTCTTGGCCTCGTGCTCGATCTGTCGCGCAACCGCTCGCGCGTGTTCTGCAGCACCGCGTGCGGCAACAGGGCTGCGGTCGCGGCCTATCGCGCGCGCAAGTCCCGCTAGTTCGAGGACCAAAGTCCCTTCTCCCAAGTCTCCATATAGGCAGATGATTGTTCTTAAAGAACACCTGACTGCTGAACGAGGAGAACACCATGGGCGTACCTTTCGACGAACTGCGGGCGCAGGTCAAGGACTTCATCGACAACGAAGTCATCCCCGCCGAAGACGAGATGGACGCAGGCGGTCCGGCGGGCACCGCGGTCCTCAACAGGCTTCGCGCCGAGGCCAAGAAGCGCGAGATCTGGGCGCTCGGCCACCCAGCGTCGATCGGCGGAGGCGGTCGCTCGTTCATGGAGACCGCACTCCTCAATGAGTTCATCGGTCGCTCTTACTACGGCCAGAAGGCTGTCGGCACCTGGTCGATGCAGGACTCGTTGATGCTGAACGAGAACGCTTCGCCGGACCAGCGCGAGAAGTGGCTCAAGCCGCTCGTCGCCGCGGAGATCCGCTCGTCGGTGGGCCTGACCGAACCTGACGTGGCCGGTTCTGATCCGACCCTGATCGCCTCGACGGCGGTCTTGGACGGAGATGAGTGGGTCATCAATGCGCACAAGTGGTTCACGTCGGGCGCCAACATCGCCGCCTTCACGACCATCTTTGCGGTCACCGACCCTGACGCTGACCGCCACCACCGCGTGTCGGCCATCATCGTCCCGACCGACAGTCCTGGGTATGAAGTGGTGCGCGTCGTCCCGACGCTCGGTGCCACCCAGACCATCATGGGGGACCATTGCGAGATCCGTCTGACCAACGTTCGTGTGCCCTACACCAACCTGCTGGGCGAGCGCGGCAACGGCTTCATCATCGGCCAGCGCCGCCTCGGACCCGGCCGCATCTTCCACGCCATGCGCTGGCTCGGACAAATGGAACGCGCCTTCGAGCTCATGGTCGACCGCGCCAACTTCCGCTACACCCACGGCTCGCTGCTCATCGAGAAAGGCGAGATCCAAGGCTTCATCGCCGAGTCTGCGATGGACATCTTCTACCACCGCGCGGCCGTCATCGCTGCTGCCGAAGCCATCGACAGCGGCTCGCGGGCACGGTTGGAGATCGGCATGATCAAGGTCCGCGGCGCGAAGTACCTCCACGACGTCATCGACCGCGCGGTGCAAGTCCACGGCGCTCTGGGCGTCACCCCTGACACGCCACTCGATGCGATGTACCGCCGGGCGCGCTACGCCCGCATCTACGACGGACCCGACGAGGTCCACCGCTACACCCTCGCTCGCCTCATCGGAAAGGATCAGACACGGGTCCCGTGGGCACTTCCGAAGCCATAGGCGGCCCGAAGCCCCAAGGAGGTACTAAGACGACTGGTCGATTGCGACTCATACGTCAAGCACGCGAGTCTCGAGATGACAACGAATCATCTTGAGAGGAACCACCATGAAGCGACTATTCATCATCGGGATCGGCAGCATCGCAGCTGCGGTCACCACCGTGTGGGGCGTGAACGCGAGCTTCGCATCGTCCCAGGACGACGCACCCAAGCCTGTCTCTTCCGTCGTGACGCCGGCACCCACGCCTCTGCCGTCCGCAGCGCCGACCACGGCCGCGCCTACCCCCGAGCCGGGTGACGACAAGGGCGGTCTCCGCAAGAACAAGCACCTCGAGCCCGGTGACGACAAGGGGGGTCTCCGCGACGACTCGGCGGGTGACGATTCCGACGGTTCATCTGACGACAGCAGCCACCACGGCGACGACAACTCTGACGAATCATCTGATGACTCAGGTGATGACAGTGGACACCATGGCGACGATGATTCTGACGACGCCGATGAAGACGGTGACCACCAGGGAGACGACGACTCAGCCGATCACGAAGACGGCCACGAGCGCCACTCAGGTGACGACGACGGAGCCGACCACAGCTAACACCCCGCACCCCACCACCCTCCCCCGAAATCCGTGAGTTTCGCACCGTATGGCATACCCGTACGGTGCGAAACCCACGGATTTCGCATGGGTGGGGGTGGTGGGGGGCTAGGGCAGTGGCGGCGTGAAGGTCGTCGTCATCATGGCGCGGTGGGCATCGGTCAGGCCCGGGGTGTCGAGATAGATGCGGCCGGCAGAGACGTACGTATGTTGGGCCGTGTACATGTGCTGGGTTCCGGCGAAGATGTCGCGGAAGCAGCGTTGGAGCGGGTTGCCGTTGCGCAAACCATCCGCGCCCGAGGCGATGTAGGCGTCCTTGACGATGTCGGCCGCGGTGAAGACCGCGTGTGACGTCGCCATCCGGCAGTCGGCGTGCATCTCGGCGCTGATCGGCTTGTCGTCGAGCGCCGCCTCGTAGATGCGCGTGTAGCTCGACCGCGCATAGGCGCCCGCAGCGCGCAGTTGGGTGGTCCAGTCGGCGAAGTCGCGCTGGAGCGCGTGGTGCCGCGCGAGCAGGCCCGAAGGCGGGCGCACCTTGGTTTCGGCCAAGAGCTTCAGCTCATCGAGAGCGCGCCGGGCGACGCCGAGCGCAAAGCCCGTGTGGCCAAGTCAGGGCGCTGCCTTGGCGCCCATCGTGTAGAGCGCGCCGCCCCGCAGCGGAGAGGCCTCGCGGGCGATCATCGCCTCGGGCACGAACACGTCGGTGAATTCATAGTCATAGCTCGCCGTCGCGACGAGCCCCATGACGTCCCAGTTGCCCAGCACGTCGGTGTGCTCGCGCGGAATGAGAGCGACCAACGGGTAGGGCGAGCCGCCCGGCTGGTCGAGCACGGGCACTCCGTCGTCATCCACCACCAGGTAGCTTCCGCTGAACCAGCCTGCGTGCGCGCCGCCACTGGCAAAGGAGAACCGGCCGGACACCACGTAGCCGCCATCGACCGGCCGCGCCTTGCCCGGCTTGGGCACGGAACCCGCGGACAGGCAGTTGTCGCTGGCCAACATGGCCTTCGCGCCGTCATCGGGAAGCACGGCGAGGAATACTCCCACCGTCGCGGCCGAGGCCATCGAAGCCCATCCGGCCGACCCATCGGCATACGAGATCTCTTCGACGCAGTCGATGATGAGGGCCGGTGGCGCCTCACTCCCGCCGACTTCGCGCGGGGCCAACATGGTCATGTAGCCGGAGTCGACCAGCCCCTGCATGACTCCATCGTCGAGTCGCGCATCGCGCTCAGCCTGTGCCGCCGTGGACTGCACGAGCGGGACGAGTGCCTTGACCTTGTCGAAAAGGTCGTCGGGCGGCACGAAGGCATCAGACGTGGAGATCTTGGGGATCTCTTGCAGGGCAGCGTGAGAAGGCGTCATGACATCTGGATCGTATGTGTGACCTGAGTCACTGTCAACAAAACTCGTACGCCCGCACTACTTTCCTGTGGCCCCAGGCAGGCCCGGCACCTCCCGAATGCCGGGCCCTCGGCTCACTCGCTCTGCGCCGGCGGTGTCTTGTCGCCCTTGCCACCAGGACCACCGCGCCGTCCCTCGGGGCCGCCCTTGCCACCCGGTCCGCCAGTCTGCGTCCCGGTCACCGCGAAGTCGGCACCGACCTGAACGATGACGTGCTTGCCGCCTTTCGTGACGACATGCGCCTCATACACCCCATCGGAGTCGGTCTCGACGCGCTGGATCTCAGCGGTGGGATACTTCGCCTTCACCGCGGCGGTCACCTTGGCCAGTTTCGTTCCGGTCAAGAGTGTCTCGTCCGAGCGCTGACTCTTCGACGGATCGACGTTCTTGGTGCCGCTCGGCGGAGCGTGGGTCTCCCCGTATGAGCGCGCGCCGTCCGTGGCGGAAGCCGGTCCCGACAGCACCATCGCGGCACCTCCGCCAACGCAGGCAAGGAGCAGCGCTCCTCCCGCGATCGCACTCTTGGTCTTCTTGGTTGTCATCATTGACACCTTCCTGTCGCATGCGCCTCGGTCGAAGCGCCTTGCACCGAGAGTGCGTCTGGAGGCTGTCACGAAGGTGTGCTGGTCCTGGCAATGACCTGTGATGGTCAAGATGTGGTTAGGGTGAACAGACCGACGAAAGGGACATCGATGAGCTTCTGGCACCTCCTTGCGGCGCTCATCCTGACGTGGACCACCGCCGGTGCCGCTGGCGCGGAAAGCGTGTCCGATGCCCCGAGCTACTCGAACCAGACCACCTACGGAAATGCTCAGACCTCCACGATCAAGGATGCGCCGGATGGCTACTCCATGGTGTTCCTCGAGACCGTGGGCCGCCACGGTGCACGCTCCCTGACCAGCCCGGCAGCCGAGAAACGTGCGCTGAAGGTATGGAAGGCCGCCTCGGCGGACGACTCGCTCACCGCGAACGGACGCCACTTCGCAGGAGACCTCGCTGACTTTCAAAGCGCCGAGCGCACGATCGGCTACGGCGAGCTGAGCGGCGTCGGAGCGTATGAGTGGCGCGGGATCGGCCGCCGTACGGCCGATGTCTACGCGCCGTTCTTCGCCGCGACGCAGGCGGCGAACGAGCCAGTCGCCACCATGACGTCTCCGGTGCAAAGGACCAAGGACAGCGGCGCTGCGATGCGCAAGGCACTGCGCGCGAAGTTCCCGGACCTCACCTTCTCCAAGCCGACCGTGAGTGCCCGCAAGCTCCACTTCACCAGCACACGATCGGCGAAGGGCGCAGCAGCCATCGCCAAGATCGACAAGCGGTCCGATGTACGAGCCGCGGCCAAGCACGTTCTGCGCCAGCTCTACACGAAGAAGTACGTCGCGGGCCTCAGCGATCCGGTCGGCAAGGCTCTCGACGTCTACCTGCTCTTCTCGACTGCGCCCGGCATGGCCGACGAGTCGGACGTGACCTTCGCCCGCTACGTACCCGCCAAGGACTCGCGCGTCTTGGCGTACGCCCAAGACGCGCGCAACTTCTACACGTATGGGCCGGGCGTCAAGGGCCAGACGGGCTCCTACAAGAAGGCCCGCCCCCTGCTTGACGACTTCCTCAGCCGCCTCGACAAGCGACTCGCTGGTTCATCGACCGCGGCGGTGCTCCGCTTTGCCCATGGCGAGACGATCATGCCCCTGGCTGCCCTGCTCAAGCTGCCGGGGAGCGCCAAGCAGGCCGCAGCAAGCAAGCCCTACACGTACGCGAATAACGCTTGGCGCGGATCCGTGGCGGGCAAGCTGAGTGGCAATATCGAATGGGTTGCCTATCGCGACACGGCCAAGCGGGTGCTCGTCACGATGCGCTACAACGAAGAGCCCGCGAGGTTCAGAAAGAAGTGCGTCGCGGCCACCCCGGATGGCTATTTCTATCGTCCGGCGGAGCTCCATCGCTGCTTGACGTGATCGCCTCGACCCGAGCCAGCGGCACGGGCACGAAGACGAATCGCTTGTAGGACCAGTAGCGAAATGCGGTGCCGAGCGCAATGCCGACGACGTTGGCTGAGATGTTGTCCGCGAGTCGGCTCGTGAGCCCCAGCAGGTCGTGCGAGATCAGCAAGGTCAGGACGGAGATGCCGAGCCCGACGAGGTTGAAGAGGACGAACAGAGGCACTTCGCGATGCCGATTTTGGCTGCTCGTTTCGCGCCACGTGAGCGCGCGGTTGCCCACATACGTCACCACCATTGCTGCGGCAACCGCTCCCATCTTGGCGTAGGCGGGGTCGGTATGAGCAAGGGCCGGCTGCGACCGCAAGGCGTTGAACGCCAGGACGTCGACCACGTAGCCAGCCGCACCGACGGCAAGGAAGGTCAGCACTTCCGGGTCGAGCAGGCGGGCGACGATCGCGCGGGCGCTCCGCATCATGATGCGGCCAAGCGCGTGCCACGGCAGGTCGTCGTGAGACGCGGCGCCGGCCGGTCGACCCCGTCGAGCAGGTAGATCGTGCGGCCGCAGAGCTGTGCCACCGGGCGATAGCGCTCAGCGACGATGCGTTGGATCAGCGTGGTGTGGAGTCCCCAGGAGCGTAGGTGGTTCCAGGCGATGACGTAGGTCGGCGCATCCGGGCCCCTCAGGACCGCGTCGAGGCCCTCAAGCTTCGGGTCGAGCGTCTTGGTCGGCAGGCTCCACAGGTGCACATACGGCGAGCGGAGCCCCGACACCTGATCGACATTGGCATGCCCCCATGCGGTGACGATGGTGTCGCCTGGATGGGCGGAACGACTGACGGCCGATCCGATGGTCGTGCCGATATTGCCGGTCGGCGCCGAGAACAGATGCACCCACGCCAAAACAGCGGCTACGACCACATACGTCACGGCGAGGCGAGCCGCCGGGCGTCGCTGGGCGGCCAGAACGCCGATCGCGACGGACATCGGGCCGATCAGCTGGATGAGGTAGTGCCTCCAGTAGTTGCCACCCACCATGACCGACGCAACACCGAAGACGAGCGTGGCCAGCAAGGCCCACCAGACTGCACAGCGACGACGCCGGCGCACGAGATCGGCCATGACGATCGAGCCGAGAAGGACGACCCCACTGATCAGCGCGAAGACCAGCAGGTGGTGAAGTCTCAACGCGGCAGGCTGGTTGCCAGACGCTGCCATGACCCGCCCCGCGTGGATGCGAAACGGGTAGGTCGCGTCGAAGACACCGACGGGCGACGTCCCGTGTGTCCAGGTCCACACGACGAGTGCGAGCAGCGCGAGAACCGCACCGCCCAGACCTGCCTCGGCCAGTCCGACGAAGCGGCGCGCGGTGACGTCACGCCGCCAAAGCGCCCCGACCAACGCGACGACGCCAAAGACGGCGACATCCGCGAAGTTCTGCTTGATCGCGAGAGCACCTAGGGCGAGCGCTCCCGCAGTCGCCGCGTACGCGAACGCCTGGCGGGGCGCCTCGCTGCGAAGTGAGACGACCACGCACCCGAGACCCAACACGACGAACGGAGCAGCAAGCAGTTCCCCATTGATGGCGTAGCTGCCGAGGAGCGGAGAGATGCACAACGCCGCCGCGCAGATCGCAGCCCACCGACCCGCTTGCACCCCGCCGATGGCGCGCGCGGTCCAG
>JAOPXA010000278.1 GCA_025965395.1 Nocardioidaceae bacterium
CGGCGACATCAATGTGGTCATTCAGGCCCCGGTGGCACTTCGGGACAAGATCGCGCGCACGGTGCGTACGTTCGAGGTCGACCATCTCGGCTGCCCAGCGACGCACGACGTCACCCTGCATCCCGAGCGCCGCCCCACCGCGAACGACGCACCTCTCGTCGGGGTCACGTCGGTGACAGCGTGTCGCTATGCGGTCCTGTATGAGTCGGATCGAGCGTCAAGGCCACCGATACAGCCGTCGCTTCTGAGCTCGGCGAGATGGGGCGGCAAGGCTGCGAGCGACCTCGTCCGTGCGATCGAAAGTGCCCCACGGGGCACTGGACCCAACGACTCGTCAACCTGCCTTGACGCCTACGGCGACGAGATGATGACCCTACGGATCGTCTCGGAGACGGGCGTGTCGCAGATGTATGTGCGGTACTCGGGTTGCGACCATCATGGTTTCGATGATGGCGCGTTGGTCAGGGCGCTGACGCGGACGTCACTACGTCCGTTCCTTGAGGGGCCGAACCGTCAATCGGGTTGGGATAGCAGTATGTCGCCGCTCATCGACCACGTTGACTAGGCCTACGTTCTGATCTGCCTCGCGAGCCGGTCGAGAATGCGCATCGCACCGTCGGGTGTTTCGACCTCGGGATAGACCCACGGCGGAGCGAACAAGATGACGCTGGCCGCGCCCGCCTCCTCATACGCGTCGATGGTCTCGGAGACGTCGTCGGCGAACGGATCGGCGAAGATCGAGTGGATGGCGACGTCGGACGACTTCCGCCCGGCCTCCTCGATGCGCTTTCGCAGCAGGGGGAGTTCTTCGGTGAGTGTGCCGGCGTGGTGGCCAGCGACCCAGCCATCGGACCACGCGGCGATCTCGCGGAACGCTGCCTTGCCGGCGCCCACGACGACCGGGGGACCGGGACGTTGGAGGGGTTTTGGCCACTGCCAGCTTGGGGTGAGCTCATAGAACTCGCCGGAGTGCGAGGCGACCTCGTGCGCCCAGAGCTCACGCATGACCTCGACGTTCTCGCGCAGCACGTCCTTGCGTCGGGCCGGGTCGACGCCGTGGCTGCGAAGCTCGTCGAAGTCCCACCCATACCCGACCCCGAAGATGAAGCGGCCGCCCGACAGATGATCGATCGACGCGACTTCCTTGGCCGTGATGATTGGATCACGCTGAGCGGCGAGGAGGATGCCCGTCGCCACGGTGAGTCGTTCGGTGACGACAGCGGCGGCTGCGAGCGCGATCAGGGGGTCGTGCATGCGCATGTAGGGCATCGGGAGGGGCTCAGCTGGGTTCTTGGGCCACGGGGTGTTGCGGCTGATCGGCGCGTGGGTGTGCTCGGAGACCCACAGGGAGGCGAAGCCGCGTTCCTCCAGTGCGCGAGCGAGATCGGGCACCGAGATGGTGCGGTCGCTAGGCCAGAATTGAACGCCGACATCTATCACGAGGAACAGGTTAGACGATTCCGAGGTCGACCGGGGTCGACGTACCTCGGGTTGTTGACGCATCTCATGGGTTGTAACCCATTGGATGAGTCGCTTTCCCATGGCCTCATGGGAATCCGACGCCCGGGCTTGTTTAGCGTAGGTAATTAGTTATGCTAAGGGTATGCCCGATGACGCCCAGTATGTTGCCCAGTCGGTCGTTCGGCTCGCTCGGCGGCTCAGGCACGAACGGCACACCGATCTCACGCCCAACCAGCTCTCGCTACTCGGCATCCTTCGCAAGCACGGTCCCCAGAGCCCCAGCGCGATCGCGACCCGCGAGAACGTCAAGCCACCGACCGTCACGCGTACGCTGAACAGCCTCGTCCGCGAAGGTCTCGTCCTCCGCGAGCCCGATGCCGTCGACCGGCGGCAGATCGTCGTCTCGCTCTCGGACAAGGGTGAGGCCGTGCTCGCCGAGGAGCGCACCCGTCGCGACAGCTGGCTGGCTCAGCGCCTCGCCGACCTCACCGCCGACGAACGACGCCTCCTCAACAAATCCGCCGCGATCCTCGAAAAGCTGGCGCAATCTTGAGCCCTACGTTCCACGCGCTCCGCATCCGCAACTACCGCATCTACGCCGCCGGAGCTCTCGTCTCCAACGTCGGGACCTGGATGCAGCGCGTCGCTCAAGATTGGCTCGTCCTTGATCTCACCCACAGTGGCACCGCCGTCGGCATCACGACTGGTCTCCAGCTAGCTCCAGCGCTGCTGCTTTCGCCCGCCGCCGGTCTGGTCGCCGACCGCTTCCCCAAACGCTCCATCTTGCGCGTTACTCAGCTCGCGATGGCACTTCCCGCGTTGCTGCTCGGGGTCCTGGCCATCACCGGTGTCGTCGAAGCCTGGCACGTGTACGTGCTCGCCTTCGTCTTCGGCATCGGCACCGTGTTCGACGCACCGACGCGCCAGTCCTTCGTCGTCGAGATGGTCGGACGCGACGATCTCGCCAACGCGGTCGGCCTCAACTCGGCCTCGTTCAACACGGCCCGCATGATCGGCCCCGCTCTTGCCGGACTCATGATCGCCGCCCTCGGATCGGGCGTCCGCGCTACTGGGTGGGTGATTGCCGTCAACGCGATCAGCTACGTAGCCGTCTTCATCTCCCTGCAGCGTCTCGACGGCTCCCTGCTGCATCCTTCGCCAGCGGTCAGCCGCGGCCGGGGAGGAGTGCGGGCTGGCGTCGCATACGTCCGCTCGCGTCCCGACCTCGTGCTCCTGCTCTGCACGGTGTTCTTCATGGGAACTTTCGGTATGAACTTCCAGCTCACGAGCGTCCTCATGGCGACCGAGGTGTTCGACAAGGGCGCTGGCGCCTACGGCATCCTCGGCTCCATCATGGCGATCGGATCTCTCGCGGGATCTCTCATTGCTGCCCGAAGGCAGAAGCCGCGCCTGCGCGTCGTCGTGGCGTCGGGTCTTGCCTTCTCGGTCCTTGAGGTGACGTCCGGGCTGATGCCGAACTACCTCACGTTCGCCCTCGTCCTGCCTTTCCTTGGGCTCGCCGCGCTCACCACGATCACCTCCGCCAACGCCATGATCCAGATGACCACGACATCGCAGATGCGGGGTCGCGTCGCTGCCCTCTACCTGATGGTCTTCATGGGCGGCACGCCCGTGGGAGCACCCTTCATCGGCTGGATCGGTGAAGCGTTCGGAGCGCGCTGGACCCTCATCGTTGGCGGCGCGATCTCGTTCGTCGGGATCGCGACCGTGGGTGCGCTGTATGCGTACCAGCACCGTTCACCACGGGTCGTGCCGCAAAACCGACCGACCGACGATGTCTCAACCGAATTGCGGCTTACCGAGGAGCCCGTAGCGTAGAAGGCATGCATGTTGAACGCACCTTCACCGTTGACCAGCCCATCGACCAGGTCTTTGCCTACCTGAGCGACTTCGAGAACACCAATGAGTGGGACCCGGGCACCGTCGAGACCCGCAAGGTCTCTGGTGACGGCGGCGTGGGCACGAAATATCACAACCGGTCGAAGTTCCTCGGCAAGGAGACCGACCTTTCGTACGAGACGAAGGTCCACGAGGCTCCCACCAAGTTCGTGATGGAAGGCATCAACAAGTCGGCCACCGCCACGGACACCCTCAACTTTCGCGACGTCGGAGGCAAGACCGAGATCCACTACCGCGCGGACTTCGCGTTCAAGGGGATCGCTAAGTTCGTTGCGCCCATCGTGGCGCGCAAGCCGCTCGAGAAGCTGGCAGACGAGACCGTCGACCAGATCAAGAAGACGCTCAACCGTACGTAGGAGACTGAGCAAGGGGGATAAACTGGCGCAATGTCCCTTCCGGAGCAGCTGATACAGGCCATCGACGTGATCACTCCTGATCTCATCGAGCTGCGCCGCGAGCTGCACGCGTTCCCTGAGCTGTCGTGGCACGAGGAACGCACGACTGACACCGTTGCCGCGTGGATGAGCAAGGCGGGCATCGCCTACGAGCGCTCCGAGAGCAGTGGCCTGATCGCGGAGGTCGGTCCACTCGAGGGCCCGATCGTCGCGTTGCGAGCCGATCTTGACGCACTCCCGATTGAGGACACCACCCAGGACCCATGGCGGTCCAAGAACCCCGGCGCCGCTCACGCATGTGGCCACGACGTGCACACGACCGCGCTCGTGGGTGCGGCCACCGCTCTGGCCGAGGTCCACGCAGTGACCCCGCTTCCCGTGCGGGTGCGACTGATCTTCCAACCCGCCGAGGAGACCATGCCGGGCGGGGCTCTGAAGGTCCTCGCCGCAGGTGCACTTCGCGGTGTGTCGCGCATCTTCGCGCTGCACTGCGACCCGTCCCTCGATGTCGGTCACGTGGGTATGCGTGAAGGTGCAATCACCGCGGCATCCGATCGCATCACGGTCACGCTCAACGGTCGCGGCGGTCATACGTCTCGCCCGCACATGACGCAGGACCTCACCTTCGCCCTGGCGACCCTCGTCACCCAGTTGCCGGCCGCTCTGTCGCGCCGGTTCGATCCGCGCGCTGGCGCCAGCATGGTGTGGGGGCAGATCAACGCCGGCAACGCCTCCAACGTCATCCCCGCCACCGGCTCGATCTCGGGCACTCTGCGCATGCTCGACGCCAATGTGTGGCACGAGGCCGAGCACCTGGTCCGCGGGCTCATCAGCGACATTGTGGCGCCCTACGGCGTGAGCGTGGATGTGGCTTACACCCGCGGAGTGCCGCCGGTCGTCAACGACTTTGCCGCCACCCAGATGTTGCGCGCTGCGGTCACGCACGCGCTCGGTCGTGGAGGAATCTCGACGACCACGCAGAGTCTCGGCGGGGAGGATTTCGCCTGGTACGTCGAGTCGGTCCCCGGGTCGATGGGCCGGCTCGGCACGCGCACGCCCGACGGCCCGACATACGACCTGCACCAAGGCAACCTCCGCATTGACGAGCGGGCCGTCGCGATCGGGGCGAAGGTCCTCGCGACGGTCGCGGTCACCGCGTGAGTCAGCGCGGTTGCTGATGGCGGTTGACATTGACTGGGACCTGCTGCGGGTCAAGGCCATCGAGGTCATGCATCACGCTTATGCCCCCTACTCCGACTTCCAGGTCGGTGTCGCCGGACTCGTCGATGACGGACGGGTAGTCGTCGGCTGCAACGTGGAGAACGCTTCGTACGGTCTGGGACTGTGCGCCGAGTGCGGCATGGTGTCTCAGCTGCACAGCACCGGCGGCGGCACCCTCGTGGCCGTGTGGTGCGTCGACCGCAACGGCGACTCGCTCATGCCGTGCGGAAGATGTCGCCAGCTGCTGTGGGAGAACGGCGGACCGAGCATGCTGCTCCAGACCCCTAGTGGCGTCAAGACGATGACCGAGGTGCTGCCCGATGCCTTTGGCGTCGAGGACCTGACGACCCGATGACGGCGGTCAACTCGGCGACATGGTCCTTCGCCGACCCCGACTTCGTCGACAACCCCTACCCCGTGCTCGCGCGGCTGCGCGCTGAAGCGCCGATGATCTGGCATGCCGAGACTGGGCGGTGGCTCGCCACCACGCACGACGCGGTCAGCCAGACGCTGCGCAACCGCGCGTTGGGCCGCGTCTGGACCGACTGGGAGCCGGTCGAGCAGATGGAGCCGTTCAACGCGCTGCACCGCCACCAGATGATGGAGAACGAGCCACCTGTCCATACGCGACTCAGGCGCCTCGTCGCCGGCGCATTCGGCCGCGGCCACGTCGAACGCATGCGCCCGCGGGTCGAAGCACTCGCAGCGGGTCTGCTCGATGACCTCAGCGGCACCGTCGACCTGCTGAGCGGCTACGCCGAGCCGCTGCCGGTACTCGTCATTGCCGACCTGCTCGGGGTCCCCGGTGACGACCACGTGATGCTGCGTGACTGGTCGCAAACCATCGTGCGCATGTATGAGCAGGGGATCTCCGACGAGGTCAAGCGTGA
>JAOPXA010000099.1 GCA_025965395.1 Nocardioidaceae bacterium
GTTCTCTACCAAAACAATGTCGACAACAAGGGCGCTTCCTACGGCTCGCACGAGAACTACCTCATGCGGCGCAACGTTCCGTTCACGCAGATCGTCGAGCACCTCACACCCTTCTTCGTGTCGCGGCAGATTGTGGCGGGCGCTGGCCGCGTCGGCCTGCGCCAGGACGGCAGCAAGGACGGCTTTCAGATCAGTCAGCGCGCCGACTACTTCGAAGTCGGCGTCGGGCTCGAGACGACGCTCAAAAGACCGATCATCAATACCCGCGATGAGCCGCACTCCGATCCGTCCAAATATCGGCGCCTGCACGTGATCATCGGCGACGCAAACTGCTCCGAGACCTCGATCTATCTCAAGATGGGCACGACGGCACTCGTGCTCGACATGATCGAAGCGGGCTACCTGCCGGGCGGATTGACGCTTGACCGGCCCGTCACCGCGTTGCACCACATCTCGCACGACGCGAGCCTTCGCGTCGCCGTCGAGCGCGAGGACGGCCGGACGATCACCGCGCTCGAGCTGCAAGGGGAGTACCTCACGCACGCCCAGCAGTATGTCGACCGCGAAGGTGGGGACGAGCAGACCAAGGATGTGCTCGAACGATGGGCCAGTGTCCTCGAGCGCCTCGAACAGGACCCGATGCTGTGCAAGGAGGAACTCGACTGGGTCGCCAAACTCTCGTTGCTGGAGTCCTACCGCGAGCGCGACGGAATCGATTGGGACCATCCCAAGCTCCAGCTGATCGACCTTCAATATCACGACATCCGGCCCGAGAAGGGCCTCTACCACCGCCTCGTGAGGGCAGGACGTATGCAGCGCCTATTCACCCACGAGGAGATCTTGCGGGCCGTCCAGGAGCCGCCCACGGACACGCGCGCCTATTTCCGTGGCATGTGCCTGACCAAATACGCGGCTGATATCGCCGCTGCCTCGTGGGACTCGGTCATCTTCGATCTCCCGGGACACTCGTCGCTGCAGCGTGTTCCCACAGTCGAGCCGCTGCGCGGCACCAAGGAGCACGTTGGTGCGCTGTTCGAGCAGCACGACACCGCACAAGGTCTGTTCACGGCCATCACCAGCAGATGACGGGGCGAGCGATAGGCTTCGAGACACGGCACCCGAGTACGAGTTCAACCACTCAAGGGCACAAGGAGACACACCATGGCATCTGACGGCGGACAGCAGCACAAGTCCAAGTCAAAGTCCTCTTCCGACAACGAGGAAGAGGTCGTCCAGACCGATGAGGCCGTGGCCGAACGCAAGGAGCGGCTCGACGACGACGTCGACTCCATCCTCGATGAGATCGATGACGTCCTCGAGGTCAATGCGGAGGAATTCGTCCGAAGCTTCGTTCAAAAGGGCGGCCAGTAATGCTCCCTGACGAGTTCATGGTCTCGGGATCCTCGTCCTTCAGCGACTTCCTCTCCAGTCACGCGCCGCACCTGCTCCCCGGGGCGAGCGCGCGCAACGCTGGTCCCGCGCCTGCGGACTTCGCCCCCCACGGCACCACGATCGTCTCAGCGACTTTCGAAGGCGGCGTGGTCATGGCCGGCGACCGACGCGCGACGATGGGCAACGTGATCGCCCAGCGCGACATCGAGAAGGTTTTTCCGGCAGACGAGTACTCCTGCATCGGCATTGCGGGCACGGCAGGGCTCGCAATCGAGCTGGTTCGGCTTTTCCAGCTCGAGCTCGAGCACTACGAGAAGATCGAGGGCATGACCCTCACGGCCGATGGCAAGGCCAATCGACTTTCGGCGCTAATTCGCAACAACCTCGGCCTTGCTATGCAGGGGCTGGCTGTCGTCCCGCTGTTCGCGGCCTACGACCTCGCTCGCGGCCAAGGTCGGATCTTCTCCTACGACGTGACGGGTGGCCGCTACGAGGAGCAGTCGTTCCACTCCGTGGGATCGGGCTCGGTCTTCGCCCGCGGTTCTCTGAAGAAGCTCTACAACCGCGACCTCAACGAGCGAGACACCATCAAAGCCACGATCCAGGCCCTCTACGACGCTGCAGACGACGACTCCGCCACCGGTGGTCCCGACCTCACCCGTCGTATCTTCCCCATCGTGTCCGTCGTCACCGCCGACGGTCACCGCCGCCTGTCTGATGAGCTGGTCGGCGAGATCGCCGACGAGGTCGTAGGCGGCCGGATGACTCGTCCCGACGGCCCCGCCGCCAGCGTCAACTAGCCCGTCTTCATAAGGAAGCGTCCATGAGCCAGCAGTTCTACGTCTCGCCCGAACAATTGATGAAGGATCGGGCCGATTTCGCCCGCAAGGGCATCTCGCGGGGCCGCAGCGTCGTCATCGTCCAGTACAGCGGCGGCATCGTCTTCGTTGCCGAGAACCCGTCTCAGGCGCTACACAAGATCAGCGAGATCTACGACCGCATCGGCTTTGCCGCGGTCGGTCGCTACAACGAGTTCGAGAATTTGCGGATCGCAGGTGTCCGACTGGCCGACCTTCGCGGCTTTTCCTATGACCGCCGCGACGTGACAGGGCGGGCGCTCGCGAACGCCTACGCCCAAACGCTCGGCACGATCTTCTCCTCCTGTGGAGAAAATCCTTACGAGGTCGAGTTGTTCGTCGCCGAGCTTGGCGAGGACACCGCGAGCGATCAGATCTATCGCCTGA
>JAOPXA010000106.1 GCA_025965395.1 Nocardioidaceae bacterium
CCGCTTTTCATGAAGTGGTCGCAGGGATACGGGGCAACACATTCCCTGCTCGGCGTCTTCACTATCGACATCGTGATGACGATCGCGCTCCTCGCTGCTTGGACTTGGCGGATGCGCGAGGCGCTCGTGGATCTCTCACCCGACTACCTACGGTTGAGGCTGGCGCCGCGCACGAGCCTCGAAATGCGGCAGCGGTTGCTCATCCCCGCGGCGGCATGCCTCGGAGCAGGGACCCACGTCGTGTGGGATGCATTCACCCACGAAGGTCGTTGGGGATGGCGACACGTCGGCTGGCTGAGGTCGGAGCACCTGGGGCTCGTCGGGACATCGTGGGCCCAGTACGTGTCAGGCGTCTTGGGACTCGCGATCGTCGGTTGGACGGTCGTCGCATACTTTCGAGCCGCACCTCTGACCAACATTGATCGTCCGGCCCCTGTCCTTCCGAGCAGCGTGGGCATCTTCGTCGTCGCAGTTGCCGCGCTCACCGGCGTTGCCACCGCCTTCGCCACCCTCCACCAAGGCATGCACGCCGTCGCGTTCAGCTCCGTCATCAATGCGCTGATCGCGCTCGCGTTGGGCCTCGGATGTGCCTGCGCCGTGTGGATCGTCAAGCGCCCTTGGCGAGTCGGTGTGTGAAGGCATACTCGATCTGGCTCGCGAGAACCTTCGGTGTCGCTGATGCGTGAAGTGGTCGCGAAGATCGCACGACGTGCGCGCCGGCGACTTCTTCGGGGTCGGCGAGATAGAAGGCCCGTTGTGGTTGACCATCCCGAGGACGGCGAGCACCCGGCACCGCGGAGGTGAGCTCGGTGGTGAAGATGCCGTGAGATTTCATCCGGTGGTGCCGGCGACACAGCGGACCCAAGTTGGAGCCAGCCGTGGGGCCGCGCGGGTGAGGAATGTCGTGGTCGATGTCGGACTCAGACGCCGGTCGAGAGCACGTCGGAAACTGGCAGACTCCATCGCGGATCTCTAGGGCCGTGCGCAGCTTGCGAGAGGGATAGCGTCCGGTCTCCGTCACATCGAGCACGTGGCCCAAGGGGTCCGTGAAGATGCGGTAGAACAAGGTGCCGGGCTCTCCGGCAAGCTCGCGAACAAGATCTGCAGACAGCACGAACTGGCCGCCGAACGCCTCGCCCGGAGCTTCGTCAAGGCCAGCCAGCGACGTGACCGGCACCGTGACACCGATCACCGCACTCGCATGACTCATCGTGGCTTGGCCCTCGGTGTCGACGCGTCCCAGAAGCAGGTCAGCAAAGGTGTCGGCGCGCCTTTGCTCAAGAGTCCGGGGGTCGTCAGAGCCTGGCTGCTTGGCGAGACGAGTCAGAAGGACGTCGGCGCGCGCTGCATCAGCGGTCGACACCATCGCGTGGATCCAGGCGACGCCATCTGGGTCATAGGCAATCGACACTCGCCGGTCCGCCATCTTCTGGACCCGGCGACTCTCTTGGGCCCCGGGCTCGGCTCGCGCGACGAACCTGCGCAGCCACGCTCGGAGCTGCGGCGGCGTATAAGTGCCTGCGTAGTCGCTCACCAAACTATCGAGGCGGGCGATGGAGTCTTGACTCTCCAGCTTGTCGACGTGCTCGGCAATGATGCTCGCGCGGTATGCGTCGATGTCGCCCCGCTGCCAAGCCATCCAGGTGCGCGGCAGCAGATCACGGACGCGACGATCTCGGGCCACGCGATTCTGAACCGAGCCGGCCCCCATTCCAAGAACCAGACCCACCTCATCGAATGCGAAGGAACCCTCGAGAGCAACCACTCGTTCGTCGTCTCCTTTGCTCGCCTCGTGCGTGCGGCCGTCGATGAACGCCAAGGTCTCCGCCGCTATCTCAGCCTCGAGGCGCGATCGCTTGGCGTCGAGGCGAGCTATCCGCTTCAGCTGGCTGGTGCCCGACGTGCGAGCGCGACGCGTGGTCATACCTCAAACCTAGATGCCCCCACCGACACTCCATTTTTGCTCGTACCGAGGCACCTCAGGGACGAGTTACCTCACTTGTTCCGGAGGTACGACACGACGCCGACCGCCAACAACACGGCGATTCCGACCGCAATAAGTGCGGGCGTCGCATTGGATCCGTTGGCCGATGTGGGCGACGCTGTGATCCATCTGACCAGCATGCGTTTGCACCTCATCCCGATCTAGAAGCGCGGCAGGTTGATGAGGTCGTTGGTATGCCGGCCGTCGGCGACCGCGCGGAGGCACCCGGTGCCTGTGACGACTACCTCGAGATCCGTGAGTGATCCGCGCACCCAAACCTCATTCGACTCGCTCGAGCTCAGCCAAGCGACAGCTCGCTTGAGAGTCATGCACTTGCCTCGGCTGGTGGTTCCGGCCTCGACCCAACACAGATGGGTGATGTGCGCGTGATTCTCGGATCTGGGTGGTTCCGTCCGGATGGAGTCGATATAGACCTTGATCGTTTCCTTGGGTCGAAACGCCTGTGCTGGCTTGACGCTGATGTGCGAACTGTTGACTCGATCGTCGAGGACCGTTTCCGAGATTCTTGCGAGCACGTGAGGGAATCCGATCTAGGTAGGGGGCCTGTCACTAGTTAGATGTCCGGCAGGACGCGATTGGTAACAACCGCCCCGAGTGGTTGTTACCCACTCGTCCCACTCACACGCTCGTTCTTACATCCTTGGGCAGACTCTTCGTGTGCCGCCTACCGGAGCGTGTTGTAGAACGCGCGGATCTCGGCTGCGAGTGCCTCGGGTTGCTCCATCGCCGCGAAGTGGCCGCCGCGTGGCATGACCGTCCAACGGCGGATGTCGGTGAAAAGCTGCGCCGCGATCGAGCGGGGTGGTCGCATGATCTCGATAGGGAACTCGCAGTAGCCCATCGGCACGTCGACCAGACGTCCCTCGGCGATCGAAGCTGTGCCATGCGCAAACGCGTAGTAGGGCCAGAACGACGAGCCGATCGCGCCCGTAAACCAGTACAGCGAGACATTCGCCAGGATCTGATCCTTGGTGAAGACGGACTCGATGTCGCCGTCGCAGTCCGACCAGGAGCGCATCTTCTCGGCGATCCAAGCGGCGAGACCCACGGGAGAGTCGGTGAGGCCGAATGCCAACGTCTGCGGCTTCGTTCCTTGCAGGCGGGAGTATGCGGACTCGTCCTGAATCCACCCGGCGAGCTCGGCGTAGTACGTCTCTTCCTCCGGGGTCGTCGGCGCGGCAATCGTAGGATCGCGGCGCGGGATCAGATTGACGTGCACGCCGATGACGTTCTCGGGGTACGAAGCGCCGAGAGATGCTGAGATCGAGGCACCCCAGTCACCTCCCTGGGTGGCGAACCGCTCGTAGCCCAAGACGTCCGTCATCAGTTCGGCAAACATACTGGCCATGTCGATGACGGGAATGCGGCGCTGGTGTGGGGTGTACGAGAGCCCGTAGCCCGGCAGGCTTGGCACCACCACGGTGAACGCATCGGCCGGGTCACCGCCAAAGCTGGCGGGGTCGGTCAGTCGGGGTATGAGCTCCATGAATTCGAAGATCGAGCCGGGCCAACCGTGGGAGAGCACCAAGGGCATGGGGTTGGGCCCCTTGCCCGCCACGTGAAGGTAGTGCAATTCGATGCCGGAAATCGCCGTCGTGAACTGCGGGTATGCGTTGAGGGCCGCCTCGTGCTTGCGCCAGTCGAATTCGTCGCGCCAGTAGTCGGTCAGCTCCTGCATCCAGGCGAGGTCGGTGCCGTATGCCCACGGCTCACCCGGCGCCTGATCAGGAAAGCGGGTGCGAGCGAGTCGTGCGCGAAGGTCCTCGATGTCGGCGTCTGGCACATGGAGGGTGAAGGGACGCACGCTGCTATTAGTGTCCACGAGCGACCATGTTTCGCGAGGCTCGGACCGTTGTCAACGACCGCTGCGGTGAGAGTGACGTTTTGGCTGTCGTACCCCGGCGTGTCGCGACCATATCGTCACTCTCAGCGGAGGGCGAGGTGGAGATGGAGGGTGGAGCCACGGGGACTCGAACCCCGAACCCCCTGCTTGCAAAGCAGGTGCGCTACCAATTGCGCCATGGCCCCTCTGGAAGTCAGACCGTATCGGTCGCTTCCGCCCACAAGTCGGGCCCAGAATCGGACTTCGACGAGCGGATTGCCCACACCGCCGCAGCGGTAGCGAGAGCCAAAGCGACAAGCTTTTTCATCTCACTCCTTTGCGGAAAATGTGGTCGGTGGGCGTACGAGGACTTGAACCTCGGACCTCTTCCTTATCAGGGAAGCGCTCTAACCAAGCTGAGCTATACGCCCTTACCGCCAGCGATGAAGATTACCTCATACGCTGGGGTCGACCCAAACCGAGGTCGTCTTAGCTGTGCTCAGCGCTCGTCGGAAAGCGTCACTTCGATGCCTCCGAGCAGCTGCGTCGCCAAGTTGTAGAGGTATGCGCCAATGGTCGCGATCGCGGTGATCAAAATGACGTTGATCGCGGAAATGACGAGCGTGAAGCCCACCACGCGGGGGTAGCCGACGTAGTCGTTGATGTTGAACGCATTGGCGTCGTCACTCAAGAGGCCGACGCTGGAGTTGATCGCGTCGTCGACGCCGAAGACACCCAGGACCACCCACAGGATGCTGACGGCAACGAAGGTGAC
>JAOPXA010000161.1 GCA_025965395.1 Nocardioidaceae bacterium
GCGATCGAGAACGGCGCCGACACGTTCGATTGCGTGTCGCCGTCGCGGGTCGCGCGCAGCAGCCGCATCTACGCCTCGACCGGGCACTACAACCTCAACGTGGCGGCGTCACGGCGCGACTTCGGCCCGCTCGACAAGGGCTGCGACTGCTACACGTGCACGCACTACACCAAGGCGTACCTGCATCACGGGTTCAAGACCAAGGAGATGATCGCCGCAACGCTGGCGACGATCCACAACGAGCACTTCATCGTGGGTCTGGTCGACCGCATTCGCGCCGCGATCAACGACGGGACGTACGCCGACCTCAAGGCCGACGTGCTCGGCCGGTTCTACGGCTCCTGACCCGTCCCCGTGATGTGGATAGCAATACGCGTATCCGGTCGATCCCATACGCGCCTAAATCTCCACATCGTGGGGAGGGAGTGAGGTATGCGTGCCGCTACTCCCAGTAGGACTTCTCGGCGCGCTTGAGCCAGGTGATGACCGCGACCGTGATCGGCATGACGAGTAGCTCGACCGCGCACTTGTAGACGAAACCGACGATGAAGTAGTTCCAGAACTGCCCCATCGTCGTGATGCCGATCGCCGAGGCCGCGATGGCGCAGAAGATGAACGTGTCGGCAAGCTCCCCGACCCCGGTCGACCCGGCGAGCCGCGCAAACAACTTGGGCTCGGCAGTCCGCTCCTTCATCTTGACCAGGACCCACGAGTTGAGGAACTGTCCGACCACATAGCCCAGCACGCTTGCCAACACGATCTGCGGCACGAACCCCAGAACGCTCTCGTATGCGTCCTGATTCTCGTAGAACGAAGCCCCCGGCGCCTTGCCCACCACCCAGAACGTCAGGGCGGCCATGATCGCCATCGCGAACCCCATGAAGATCGCGCGCCGAGCGGCCCTGAAGCCATACACCTCGGAGATGACGTCACCCAGGATGTACGCAAGCGGGAAGAGGAACGCTCCCCCGTCGGTCACGATCGGGCTGATCTGCACCGACCCGACGCTCCACTTCCACGAGCCGAACTCGATGCCCTTAGTCGCGGCGATATTGGAGACCACGAGCACCACGCAGAAGAGCGCCAGGATCAGGTCGAAATGCGAGGACCCGCGCGAGGCGAAGCGGATCCGCTGAGCGTCAGGGGTGTGCTGGGTTGCCATGGGTGATATCCAATCACCCCTGGGTACGCTTCAGTAAATCCACCTCTTCAGGAGAAATCCGTATGCGTCGTATGCCCCTGTCCGCACGAATCCTCGTCACCGCCGTGGCCGCGTTGGCCTTGGTGTCGTGCTCGTCCAGCGACCCGGCCGATGCCAAGGACGGACCCAAGGCGGCAGTGAGCAGCTTCTTCGACGGGATCTTCGCCAAAGACTGCAAGCAGGCGCAAGGCGCCGTGATCGCGACGGCGGCCAAGCAGCTCACATGCGAAGAGGTGACGAAGCTCGGCGCCTACGTCGGCAAGGCGTCCTACAAGATCACCAAGACCACCGTCACGGGCGACTCGGCGAAGGTGACGCTGACGTTCACCACGAAAGAGTTCGGCGACAACACCTCCACCGTCGATGTCGTCAAGGAAAGGGGCGCGTGGAAGGTCGATCCGGGGACCAAGAAGGCCACGACGCTGCCTTAGCCGCGCGGTCCCAGGTGGGTGATGGGAGAATCGATCCATGATCTCCAGCACCCTCCCGGGCAGCACCGATGTGCTTGTCGTGGGTGCCGGGCCAGCGGGTTCGTCAGCGGCGGCATGGGCCGCACGACACGGTGCTGAGGTCCTGCTCGCCGACATGGCTTATTTCCCGCGCGACAAGACCTGCGGCGACGGGCTAACACCCCGGGCGATCGCCGAGCTCAACCTGCTGGGCCTCGAGGACTGGATCCTCGGCCACGGCAAGAACGTCGGCCTCCGCGCCGCTGGCTTCGGTCAAGAGCTGTTGCTTCGCTGGCCCGGTGGCTCCTTGCCCGACTACGGTTCGGCGGTTCCTCGCACGGAGCTCGATGCCAAGATCCGCGACGTGGCCCTCGCCAGCGGTGTCACCCCGTTCGACGGCGCCAAGGCGGTCGACGCCGAGCGCGATCCAGGCGGTCGGGTGACCGGTGTCATCTTCGAGGTGGGCAAGGAGAAACTGCGCCACACGGTTCGCTGCAATCGGGTGATCGTCGCCGACGGCGTACGTTCGACGCTCGGCAACGCGCTCGGCCGCGAGTGGCATCGCGAGACCGCCTACGGCGTCGCCGGCCGCTCCTACGTCAAGTCCGGGCGCAGCGACGACCCGTGGATCTCATCGCACCTCGAGCTTCGGGGCGAGCAAGGGCAGCTCTTGTCGGGCTACGGCTGGGTCTTCCCGCTTTCGGACGGCGAGGTCAACCTCGGTGTCGGCACGCTCGCCACCGCCAAGCGCCCGGCCAACCTGCAGATCCGCCCGCTCATGGAGTTCTACGCGAGCCTGCGGCGCAAGGAGTGGGAGCTCGGCGATGAGCTCCGCGCGCCGACGTCGGCCTTGCTGCCGATGGGCGGCGCCGTCTCGGGTGTGGCCGGACCCAACTGGGTGCTCATTGGCGACGCCGCTGGGTGCGTCAATCCGCTCAACGGCGAAGGCATCGACTACGGGCTCGAGACCGGTCGTGTTGCCGCGGAGCTCATGCAGACGCAAACTGATTTGTCGCTGGCCTGGCCCGCGCTGCTGCGCGAGCACTACGGCGAAGCGTTCTCGATCGCGAGGCGCCTCGCCGGGCTGATCACGGTGCCTCGACTCTTGCCCGCTGCTGGTCCCGTCGGTATGCGTTCGCACCGACTCATGACGATCGCCTTGCGCGTGATGGGCAACCTGGTGACCGACGAAGATCGCGATATGACCGCGCGCGCTTGGCGGTTTGCCGGTCGTATGTCGGTGCGCCTCGACAAGCGCCCACCGTTCCCGGCTGCGGACCTGCGGGTCTGAACGACCGCCGGCAACGCGTCCGGACAAGACAACGCCGCCCGGCCCCCGAGGGTCGAGCGGCGCCGTCGTTCGTGGGATTACCTAGCGTTCGTGGGACTGCTAGCGTTCTTGAGACCGCCTACGCGTCAGGCTTGCTGTTCTTGAACTCGGGGATCTTCTCGCCCGAGGCGCGGAAGTTCATGGCGGCGACAACCGTTAGTACGATCGCGAAGATGAACAAGGCGTAACCTGACCAGCCGGGTCCTCCTGGCGACGCCGTGATCGCACGTAGGATGACCAAGATAGTTCCGAGACCGGCAGCAGCAACAGTGACGAGATTCCACGGAACCGTGTCCGGGAGTGTGGCTGGAGCAAAGGTTCGTACCGCGACTATAGCAGTGGCTGCAATGATCAGAAGCACGCCTATCGTTGGCCAGCTATGCCAAGCGCTGATGCCATCTG
>JAOPXA010000176.1 GCA_025965395.1 Nocardioidaceae bacterium
GCAGGTGGCTCATGTGATGAAGGCGAGGTTCGGCTCGCTGGGTGGTTTGGCCGACAACGTACGAGCCAAGCGGTATGTCGCCAAGTACACGGTCAACCCCGCGATCGCGCACGGACTCGACGATGAGATCGGCTCGGTCGAGGCGGGCAAGCTGGCCGATCTCGTCCTGTGGGACCCGCGCTTCTTCGGCTTCCGACCCGAACTCGTGATCAAGGGCGGCGCGATCGTCTGGGGCGCGCTTGGCGACCCGAACGGCTCGATCCCGACCCCGCAGCCCCAGCTCATGCGGCCGACGCTGATCGACCCTTCGGACGGATCAGGCGCGGACCACTCGGTCACGTTCGTTGCGCCGTCGGCGATCGAGGACGGACTGGCCGATCGACTCGGCTTGCGGCGCCGTCTGGTGGGGCTCAAGCCCACACGAGACGTCGGCAAGGCGCAGATGATCAACAATGACGCGCTGCCCAAGATCGTCGTCAATCCTGAGACGTTCGCGATCCAGATCGACGGAGAGCTCGTGGTGCCGGCGCCGGCGTCCGCGCTTCCCCTGAGCCAGCTCTACTCGATGTTCTAGGCCCATGACTCCTACTCTTCCGGCTGATCTCGTCCTGATGCTCCTTGCGGACGCGCGCCTGCCTACGGCCGGTCACACACAGTCCGCTGGACTCGAGCCTGCCGTCACGCACGGACTGCAATCTGCCGAAGTGGCGGACTACATCGCTCTGCGCCTGCGCACGGTCACCCGTGTCGAGGCCGCCACCGCGGTGGTTGCTTTGCACCATGTGCGCCAAGGGCTGCCCTTGGACGACGTCGAGACGGCCTGGGCGGCTCGCACGCCCAGCGCCGCCCTTCGAGCGACTTCGCGGTCGATGGCGCGAGCGATGCTGAGGGTCGTGCGTCGACTCTGGCCAGACGATCCCTCCGTACGGGCGCTTGCTCCGGGAGTCTCGCGTGCCGTAGTCCTCGCTGCGGTCGCCGACGCGTGCGGCCTGGCGCCCGTCGCGCTTGCCCGCCTCGTCGGCTACGACGACGTGCAGACGGTGGCTTCGGCTGCCCTCAAGCTGCTGCCGCTCGACCCGGCAGACGTGAGCGCGTGGGTACTCGACGCGTTGCCTCTCGTCGACCGCCTCGCGCTCGAGGTCGCACCCCTGACTTTGCCCGGCTCGATCCCCGCGTCCGGTGCTCCCCAGATCGAGGCGTGGGCAGAGTCCCACGCCGCCACCACCCGGAGGTTGTTCAGTGC
The DNA here is from genome assembly GCA_025965395.1 of Nocardioidaceae bacterium. Lineage (GTDB taxonomy): Bacteria > Actinomycetota > Actinomycetes > Propionibacteriales > Nocardioidaceae > JAOPXA01. The sequence goes on from JAOPXA010000176.1 coordinate 1,244, forward strand.
CTGAGACACCCACTACCGCCGACCGCGCCTTGCGGATCGGCATCTGCGGCCCGGTCGGAACCGGCAAGAGTTCACTGATCGCGATGCTGTGTGGCGAGCTCGCCAGCACCTTGCGGCTCGCGGTCATCACCAACGACATCTACACCGACGAGGATGCGCGCTACCTCCGCTCGGCAGGGGTGCTCGAGCCCGAACGGATCCGCGCTGTCGAGACCGGAGCGTGCCCTCATACGGCCATCCGTGACGACATCACCGCTAACCTGCTGGCCGTCGATCAGTTGGAGGAGGACTTCGCTCCGCTCGACATCGTGATGGTCGAGTCGGGCGGCGACAACCTCACCGCCACGTTCTCGCCAGCGCTGGTCGACACTCAGATCTTCATTATCGACGTGGCGGGCGGGGGAGACGTTGCTCGCAAGGGTGGGCCCGGCATCACCCGTGCTGACCTGTTGATCGTCAACAAGACCGACCTCGCGCCGTATGTGGGCGTCGATCCGGTCTTGATGGTCGCGGATGCCTCAGAGGTGCGCGACGGCCGTCCCGTGATCGCGCTCTCGCGTGGTGACCGTGCGTCAGTAACGGCCCTTACCGACTGGGTGCAGACCCAGTTGGTGGCGCATCGCTCCGGCATCCTCGTGCCAGCCGACCCCGGACCCATGGCTCCTCACTCGCACGACGACGGCACGCTTCATGTGCACCATGAGGGCGATGACGCTCACCAGCACGCACACTCGTGAGGCTTTGAGCCGGACGAGCGTTCGCGTCACGCGGCCGCCAGGTGGTGGGCGCGCGATGGTCGCGATGTGCACGGCCGACTCGACGGACCGGCCGGTGATCCGGCCCATGCTGATGGCAAGTGATGACGCGGGCGCCGTGGTCTCGCTCATGCCCGAGGGCGCGCTGCTCTTGGCGGGGGACGCGATCGCGATCGACGTGTTCGTCGGGCCCGGAGCGCGACTCGAGCTGGTAGAGCCAGCAGGAACGGTCGCTTACCCGATGGAGGGTGGTCGCGCCTCGTGGGAAGTCACGATCACGCTTGCGCCGGCCGCCACGTTGGTGTGGGCCGGTGAGCCCTTCGTGGTCGCCGAGGGCGCGAGCGTTGACCGCTCGACCAGGATCGGCCTGGGGGTCGGCGCAGCGTTGGCATTGCGCGAGACCGTGGTGCTCGGTCGTCACGGGGAGCGACCCGGGATGCTGCGGCAGAGTCTCGACGTGACCGGCCCGAACGGCGTACCGCTGCTCAAGGAAGAACTGGACGTCGGTCCGACATCGAGCCGCCTTCTGCTGGGAGGTGCGCGCGCGCTTGGTTCCGTGCTCGTGCTGGGTCATCGCTTGGCCGCCGGGGTCGGAGACGGATCGGGGACGAGGCTCGAGCTTGAGGGCGCTGGCACGTTGGTGCGCCACCTCGCGTCGGATGCGCACCCGGCGACGTCAGCGGCGGTATGGGCGGCTGCGCGGCGCGCGGTGAGCTGAGCCGAGCGTCAGGTGGCCCAGGCAATCTGTTCTTGGACCTCGAACTGCAAGTCGTCGGCCGCCGCCAGGTAGACGTTCTGGTCGAGCAGGTTGCCGTCGAGTCGTACGAGCCCTCGGGGGCCGTCGTAGAACGTGCCTGATTCCATCGCCGCGATCGCGTCCATCCCGATGCCACCACAGCGGCGACCGAGCCAGGCAAGGAAGAGGATGGACTCGTAGCAGGACTCGCCGACCGCATTGAGCGCAGGCGCCCAAGCGCCGTAGCGCTGGTAGTAGGCGGTCGCGAGCTCGTTGCTCTCGACGGTGTCCATGTTGTCGAAGTAGGCAGCCGCGGCGTAGAGGTTGCGGTTGGCGCCCGCCCCACCTCCAAGCAAGGTGTTCTCTTCGATTGCTGGGCTCAACCGAGTCAGCTGGTCAGAGAATCCGTGACGGGCGAACTGCCGATTGAAGTGCACGGCGTCCTGGCCCATCAAGAGCATGATGACGCCGTCGACGTCGTCGCGCCGAAGGTCTTGGAGTACCGAATGGAAGTTCGTCGTGCCGAGCGGCACGTAGGTCTCGTTGACAATTTTCGAGGAGGTGTCCTCGAGAGCGAGCCGCGTGGTGGCGCCGGTGACCCTTGGGAACACGTAGTCGTTGCCGACGATCGACCAGCGGCCGACGCCTAGCTGTTCGCGCATCCAATGAGCAGCGGGCAGCAACTGATTGACCGGCCGCTCACCGAGCATGAAGACGCCGGGGGTGTCGTCGCGCCCTTCGTGCATAGCTGCGTACGCGTAAACCGCCTTGCCGCCGATGCGTCGAGTGATCGCTTGTCGGACCGCGGAGATGTGCCATCCAGCGACGGCCTCCACAGCGCCGGAGTCCACGAGTGCGCCGACTTCCGAGGCGACGACTTCGGGGTCACGCCCGCCGTCGACGACGACCAGCTTGATCTCGCGCCCGGCAATACCGTCGCGCGCATTGAGCTGTTCGACCGCAAGCTCGCCACAAGCGAGGCACGAAGGTCCATACATCCCCGTAGGTCCCTGAAGGGGGACCACAAAAGCGACCGGCAGCATTTCACGCTGACGGCTAGGCTTAGAGGAGATTCTGGACAGAAGGACTCCATGGGTCGGATTTCGCTGTAGTGCTCCCCAGTCTGGGGCACAATGGAGTGATCTTGAACATGTGATGACAAATGTCACGATCGCGACACTGAAAAGCAACATACGCGTGATGAATTGGCAGAGTGGGAGGTATTTCGATGGTCCAGGTCGACTCAATGACCAGTGCAACCCTGCGACTCAAGCAGGCCGAATACCACCTTCGTCGTCGCCTTGAACACGTCCTTGAGGCCGAGCACATCACCTTCGAGCACTGGCAGGTCCTTGCCGCTCTCCTCGAGCGCCCGGGCTTGCGGATGACCGAGCTCGCCGAGGCGGCCGTTCTTCCCGCCGCCACCCTCACCCGCCACGTCGATCGACTCGTTGACCGGGCGTTGGTCATTCGTCGTATCGACCCCGACGACAAGCGCCGCGCGGTCGTCGCACTCTCGGGCCGCGGCGAACTTTTGGCTATGCGCCTTCGCGAGGTCGAGTCCGCCGTCGGCTCAGACGATGCATTCTTGATTGCCTGAGCGTCCCGACCGTAGGCCTCGAAATTCATCTACTCCGCTCTGGATCATTGATCCAGAGCGGATTTTTTGTGTGTGACAATTTGGTGCATTCGTACCACTAGGTGTGTTGTAGATCACAGAAAAGTGATACAGATGACCCAATGATTGTCGAAATCGTCGGCAACGGGCCTTGGAGGACCGCCATGGTACGTACCAAAGTTTTCAAGAGAATCGCGATACTGAGCTCGGTGAGTGCCCTCGCACTCGCCTCGGCATGCTCAAGCGGTGATAGCGGCGGCAGCGATGGCGCTGCCGCGTCTACCTAGCCGCTGCAGATCCTGTACTCCTCGGGCATCACCGGGCTGCTTGCTCCCTCCGCAAAGGCTGTCGAGCGTGGCATCAAGGCCAAAATCGACACGCTCAACGCGGCGGGCGGCATCAATGGTCGCAAGATCGAGCTCACCACGGTCGACAATCAAAGCGACCCAACCCGCGGCGTGACCCTCGTGCAGAAAGCTATCGGTGGCAGCAAGAAGCCCGACCTCGTCATTCCGGGCGTCTCGTCCAACGAGGCCCTTGCCATTGCGCCGCTGCTGGCCCGGAGCAAGGTTGTCGGACTCGGCCCGGCGTCCAACGCGGTGCTCAACGACATCAAGAAATACCCGTACTTCTACTCCCAGTCATCGAAGCAGCAGAGCATCATCTCGGCCGTCGCGACCCAGCTCAAGGCACAGGGCAACATCAAGAAGCTCGCCTTGATCGTCCCCAACGACGCTCTCGGTGATGCGCAGGGAGACGTCATGAAGGCAGAGATGAAAAAGGTGGGAATTGCTGTCACCGACACGCGGTTCCCCGCCGATGCCGTCGATCTGACGGCAACGTGTCAGAAGGCGTTGGGCGGCGATCCCGATGTGATCTACATGGACGGTGCCGGCACTCAGGCGGCGTCCTTGCTGGCCGGTCGCGAGAAGGCAGGTGCCGATGACATCCCGGCGCTCGCCGGAGCCACGATGGGAAGCCAGCCGCTTTTGACGCTCGCCAAGGGCACCAACCAAATGAACAAGGTCAACCTGGTCATGCTGCCGACGCAGGAGTACATCCCACCTGCGGAACGTTCGGACGTCTTCAACGAGTTCTTCACGGCCTTGAATGCCCAAGGTCCACTTGAGACCACCCTCAGCACCTACTCGGCAGGTTGGGAGTCGGTAGCGCTCTGGGCTGATGCTGTCGCGACGATCAAGGGCGAGGTCACCTCAGCGAAGATCAACGAGGCGCTGCAGCACATTCCCACCTCTGCTCCACGCTTGATGTTCAAGAAGACGTACACGCCGACGAGCAACTTCTTGGAGCCGACCGCGGACGAGTTCACGATTGCCCAGCCGACCGGCGTCAAGGACGGGATGTTCGAGTACAAGCCGATCGAGTAGGAGCGGTTTGCGGGTGGGGCCGGGTTGACTCAGTCGACCCGGCCCTCCGGTTGCGTGCAACCGAGGCAGTGACTAGAGTCACAACACTCGCGAAAGTGGTACATACGCATAGATTTGCCACGACGGTCGCGGGCCTCACTGCATACGGAGAACTCCATGCCCTCAAGCGAAGCCAACCCCAGCGCAACTAGCGACGTCGACTTCGACGCCATCGTGGTGGGCGGCGGCATGGGCGGCATCTACGCCGTCTACCGGCTTCAGAAGGATGGCCTCACGGTCCAGGCGTTCGAGGGCGGCGCGGATGTAGGCGGCGTGTGGTTCCACAACAAGTACCCGGGTGCACGCGTCGATGTCGAGGGCGCCTACTACAGCTTCTACTTCGATCAGAACGTCTACGACGAGTGGGAATGGAAGGAGCGCTACCCGGCACAGCCAGAGATCCAGGCCTATCT
>JAOPXA010000286.1 GCA_025965395.1 Nocardioidaceae bacterium
CGCTCTTCCGATCTAAGGCCCGTGGCGGTGAAGCCCGACTCGGCCAGCATCGCGCCCTGGTAGAACAGCCACGAGGTCGATCCACCGGTTGCGGTGGTGATGACGAAGACCGCGACGTTGATCGCGATGATGGCCGTCGTGATGGAGCCCACCTTGGCCGGCACGGTGCCGCCCGCAATCGTGCGGGCCGCACGAGTCGACTTCCGGCCCTCGGCAATGCAGTTCGGGCACTGGAAGCCGACCGATGCGTCACGCATGCAGTCCGTGCAAATAGGTCGCCCACAGCGTTGGCAGGAGATGTATGTTTCGCGGTCAGGGTGCTGATAGCAGTGCGCGGCACCCTGACCGCTGGGTTCGGTCATGGGTCAGCTGCGCGCAATCTCGACGGACTCGATGACGACGGGATCGATCGGCTTGTCGCCGCCACCGGTCTTGACCGCTTCGATGGCGTCGACGACTGCCTTGCTCTCGTCATCGATCACTTCGCCGAAGATGGTGTGCTTGCGGTTGAGCCAGTCGGTCGGGATCGTCGTGATGAAGAACTGCGATCCGTTGGTGCCGGGGCCCGAGTTGGCCATCGCCAGCAAGTAGGGCTTGTCGAACTTGAGGTCGGGGTGGAACTCATCACCGAACTTGTAGCCGGGTCCACCGGTGCCGGTGCCCGTGGGGCAACCGCCTTGGAGCATGAAGTTCTTGATGATGCGGTGGAAGATCAGTCCGTCGTAGAACGGCTTGCTGACCTTCTGGCCGGTCTTGGGGTCTTGCCATTCCTTCGTACCCTCAGCGAGCCCGACGAAGTTCTCGACGGTCTTGGGTGCGTGGTTGGGGAAGAGCTCAATGGCGATGTCGCCCTTGTTGGTCTTCAGTGTCGCGGTCAACTTCTCAGACACGATGGTCCTCTCGATTCGTTTCTCTCAGAACTACTCCGTTGATCTTTTCACGCGCCGCAAACTTGCACCTGTTCAGGCGGTAGGACGTTTGCCGAGTACCGTGGCTGACATGTCGAAAAGAGTGAACAAGTCGTCGCGGCTTCGCCGCTTGCTCGTTCTCGCGCTGGTCGCGGCCATGGGCCTCGCGGTCAAGAAGTCACTCGAGGACACTGGCGGGTCATACACGCCGCCCGAAGTTCCGCTGGGAGAGGCATCTCCCTCGGAGCCGGCGAAGGCGCCCCGTCCGCGCGCTGAGGTCCCGACTGCCTCAAGCTTCGCGTGACAATCCCCGTCAACAAGCCGTGGAGCGTGGGCGGAGACGCCCGTATGAGCTAGACCTCTTCGGGGAACTTCGCGTGAACCAGCCGCGTCGCCCGACGCTCGGCCCAGAACGTCGCGACTGGAACAAGCCCCATCAGCAACGTCGTCACCGTGAAGGGGATCGACCAGCGTGCGTTGCGCGCGAGGATGGCCACCAGCACGAGATAGACCATGTAGAGCCAGCCGTGAGCGAAGCCGACGACCGACGTGACATCGGAGCCGAACTTCTGGATCCCGCTGCCGTCGGTGGTGAGGTATTTCAGCGCCACCGCGACGTACAGCACAATGATCAGGGTCCCGACAATCCACGCCATGACGCGGTAGGCCTTCAGTGTCTTCTTCACCTGGTCAGGCTACCTTCGCGCGTGAAGCGGCCACGCTCTCGGTGCACATCCGCCACCACATGAAAACGGCAAATGCGCCGAACACCCACCACTGGAACGTGTAGGCCAGGTTGCGCAGACCCGTGGTCCACGAGCCACCAGGCTCCGGAACTTCAACGAGGGCCAGTGGAGCCGCAACCTCGGGTGACGTGTTGATCGCGTAGGCCGAGTACAGGTCATACGGAAGTTCGTTGATCAACTCAGGTATGCGCAGCGAGTCGATCACGCGATTATCGTCCAGCGTGCCGCCTGCGGACTCTCCAGGCTCGAGCACCGCGCTGAGGGTCATCGACCCCGTCGGCGGCGCGGGTGCCTTTGACCTCACCTGCCCGAATCCGCGCACGACGAGCAACGCATTGCCCGACTCGGTGACAAACGGCGCGACGAGCCAGGCTCCATCCGTGCCGCCCTGCGATCTCCCCGAGACCCACAGTTGATCGGCCGCCGGAGCAAACTCGCCCGTCACCGTGACCGGTCGGTGATTCGCCCGCGACGAGAACGCATCATTGGGTCCCATGACCTTCTGGAGCGCCACCGTGGGCACCTGCTGCCGGTCGGCGCGTTCGTCCTGCTGCCGTGCGTCGTAGACACCGAGCTGCCACAGCCCCATGAACAGACAGAACACCACCGCGACCACGACCAGCACGTGCAAGACAAGGAGCCCCGGCCGCAACCAGAGCCGCACGGTTGAAGGAGGGTTCACGCCCTACGCGGTGAAGGGAACGATGTCGGCATACAGCGGGAACTTCTCCGCCAGCACCGTGACGCGCTTGCGGAGCGACTCCGTGTCGATGTCGCCGGGGCGCAACGCCTCGGCGATGATGTCGGCAACCTCGGTGAACTCCTCGGCCCCGAAGCCACGTGTGGCGAGCGCCGGTGTGCCGATGCGCAGGCCCGACGTGACCATCGGCGGACGCGGGTCGTTGGGGACGGCGTTGCGGTTGACCGTGATGCCGACCTCATGGAGGCGGTCTTCGGCCTGCTGGCCGTCGAGCTCGGACTCGCGTAGATCGACCAGGACCAAGTGAACGTCAGTGCCTCCGGTCAGCACGTTGACGCCGACCTCGCGCATGTCGTCGGCGGTGAGGCGCTCCGCGAGCAGCTTGGCACCCGCGATCGTACGTTCTTGGCGCTCCTTGAACGCAGGCTCAGCGGCCATCTTGAACGCGACGGCCTTAGCCGCGATCACGTGCTCGAGGGGCCCACCTTGCTGACCGGGGAAGACGGCCGAACGGATCTTCTTGGCCATCTCCTCGTTGTTGGTGAGAATCGCGCCACCACGAGGACCGCCAAGGGTCTTGTGCGTCGTGGTCGTGACGATGTCGGCGTAGGGGAGGGGACTCGGGTGAAGCCCCGCCGCGACCAGACCGGCGAAGTGCGCCATGTCGACCCAAAGCTTGGCACCGACCTCATCGGCGATCTCGCGGAACAACGCGAAGTCGAGCTGGCGCGGGTATGCCGACCAGCCCGCGATGATGACCTGTGGCTGGTGCTCGTGCGCGAGGGTGCGCACCTCGTCCATGTCGATCAGCCCGGTCTCGGGGACCACGTGATAGGCCGCGACGTTGTAGAGCTTGCCCGAGAAGTTGAGCTTCATGCCGTGGGTCAGGTGCCCGCCATTGGCCAGATCGAGCCCGAGGATCGTGTCGCCGACCTTGATCATCGCGTGCAGCGCGGCAGCGTTGGCCGTGGCGCCCGAGTGCGGCTGGACGTTGGCGTAGCTCGCGCCGAAGAGCGCCTTGAGCCGCTCGATCGCGATGGTCTCGATCTCGTCGACGAACTCGCAACCGCCGTAGTAGCGCTTGCCCGGGTAGCCCTCGGCGTACTTGTTGGTGAGCACACTGCCCTGCGCTTGCAGCGCGGCGACGGGGGCGAAGTTCTCGGACGCGATCATCTCCAGCGTGGTCTGCTGGCGATTGAGCTCTGCATCGATGAACCGCGCGACTTCGGGATCAAACTCGGCGAGGGACTGATTGTGGGTCATGGGCCAAGACTACCGCCCGTCCCTGACTACAATTCAGGTGTGATCGACGCGGACTCTTCCCGATAATCATGTCCACACCACTGGCGGTCACCTGGTGGGGCCACTCGTCGACGACCGTCGAGCTCGATGGCGTACGGGTGACCACCGACCCCGTCTTGGTCGACCGGCTGTGGCACCTGCGCAGGCACACGCTCACTCCGCCGCCCACCTCTCTCGACACTGACATCGTGCTGGTCTCGCACCTGCACACCGACCACCTGCACGAGCCGTCCCTCGTACGTTTTGCTGCCGACGTGCCGGTCGTCGTTCCGCGAGGGGCCGCCAGGCTGCTGCCTCGCCTCGATCGGTCACGCGTGCTCGAAGTGGCACCCGGCGAGACGATCGAGGTGGCGGGGCTTCAGGTCGAGATCCTCCCCGCGCATCACGATGGTCGGCGCTTTCCGTGGCTTCGGCACGAGGCCCCGGCCATCGGATTCCGGGTCGCAGGCCCGACCCACGCATTCTGGTTCCCCGGCGACACTGGCATGCGCGAGGGCTTCGCCGACGTGGCCTCGGTGGATCTCGCGCTCGTGCCGATTGGTGGCTGGGGTCCGAGCCTCGGCCCTGAGCACCTCGATCCCGCTGAGGCTGTCGTGGCGACCGAGCAGGTCGGAGCGCGGTGGACGATGCCGGTGCACTACGGGACGTTCTGGCCACTCGGTCTGGAGCGGATGCGCCCGGCGGCCCACCGGCACTTCTTCGACTCGCCCCCGGTGCGGTTTGCCCAGGAGGCAGAGAGGTATGACGTCGGCGAGCTCGTCATACCGCCGCCTGGCGAACGCCGCGTACTCGTGCCCTAGCGCGTGACCCTGACCTAGTGGCCCCGCGCGATCCAGTCATCGAGGTGCGGTGCTTCTTCGCCGATGACAGTCGAGTCGCCGTGGCCGGTATGCACCACGGTCTCGAACGGCAAGGTCAGCAGGCGCGTCCGGATCGACTCGATGATCGTGTCGAAGCTGGAGTATGAGCGCCCCGTTGCTCCCGGTCCGCCATGGAACAGCGTGTCGCCGCTGAAGACGGTGCCCAGCTCAGGCACATACAGGCAGGTGCTCCCTGGCGAGTGGCCCGGCGTATGCATGGCCAGCATCGTCACGCCGCCGATGGTGAACTCTGTGCCGTCGACCAGGTCGTGCTCGGGCGCGGTGTCGTAGACCGCATCCCACAGCATCCGGTCCTCGGGCGGGAACCACACGGGGGCACTGACAGCAGCGGCCAACTCGCGCGCTGCGTTGATGTGGTCGTTGTGGCCGTGGGTCAACACGACGGCCTTGACCGTGCGGCCCTCGACCGCCTCGATGATCGTGGCCGCGTCGTGCGGTGCATCGATGACGATCACCTCGGTGTCGTCACCGATCAGCCAGACGTTGTTGTCGACGTCCCAGGTGCCCCCGTCAAGGCTGAAGGTGCCTGACGTGACCGCCTTCTCGATGCGTGCCGTCACAGCTCGACGACCGACCGGAGCACTTCGCCCTTGTGCATCTTGGAGAAGGCTGCTTCGACGTCCTCGATGCCGATGCGCTCGGAGATGAACGCATCGAGGTCGAGGCGACCCTGCTGGTAGAGATCGACCAGCATCGGGAAGTCGCGGCTCGGCAAGCAGTCGCCGTACCAGCTGGACTTCAGCGAACCGCCGCGCCCGAACACGTCGATGAGCGGGATCTCAAGCATCATCTCGGGGTTCGGCACGCCGACAAGCACTACGGTGCCAGCGAGGTCACGGCCGTAAAACGCCTGCTTCCAGGTCTCGGGGCGACCCACCGCGTCGATCACGACGTCGGCGCCGAAGCCTCCAGTGAGCGCCTGGATCGCCTCGACCGCGTCGGTCTCGCTCGCGTCGACGGTATGCGTCGCGCCGAGGCCCCGCGCCCATTCGAGCTTGCGGGGGTCGACGTCGATCGCGATGATCGTGCCCGCGTTGGCAAGCTTGGCGCCCAGAATGGCGGCGTTGCCGACGCCACCGCAGCCGATGACCGCGACCGTGTCGCCGCGACCGACGTTGCCCGTGTTGATGGCGGCGCCAATGCCTGCCATGACACCGCAGCCCAGAAGCCCGACGGCGGCCGGCGAAGCGGTCGGATCGACCTTGGTGCACTGGCCGGCGGCGACGAGCGTCTTGTCGGCGAACGCGCCGATGCCCAGCGCGGGCGACAGCTCGGTGCCATCCTCGAGCGTCATCTTCTGCTTGGCGTTGTGGGTGTTGAAGCAGTACCACGGGCGACCGCGCTTGCAGGCGCGACAGTCACCGCATACGGCGCGCCAGTTGAGGATGACGAAGTCACCGACGGCCACCTCGGTCACGCCTTCGCCCACGGACTCGACGATCCCGGCGGCCTCGTGGCCGAGCAAGAACGGGAACTCGTCGTTGATGCCACCTTCGCGGTAGTGCAGATCGGTGTGGCAGACGCCGCAGGTCTGGATGTCGACGACCGCTTCGCCGGGGCCAGGGTCAGGAATGATGATGTTCTCCACGGTGACGGGTGCGCCCTTGGCGCGCGCGATCACTCCTCGAACGGTTTGTGGCATGGCGTCTCCTCGGGTGCGGCGGTGGACTGCTTCAAACGTAGCGACCACCGGTTCATCGCGCGACCTCGGTGGGGCTCGGGGAGGATGGACGTATGACGATAGGGCGGCGTGCATTCTTAGGCGCGAGCATCGTCGGCGTGGGGCTCGTGTGCGCGGCCTGCTCCAGCACACCCGAGAGCCCCATCAAACGCACCGACAAACGTACCGACAAGAAGGTAGGTCTGGTGAAGTCCTCATACGGCTCCGACGCCTCGCAGTTCGGTCAGCTTTATCTGCCCGACAGCACGGAGGTGCTCGGCACGGTCGTTGTCATCCACGGCGGCTTCTGGTCCAGTCAGTACGACCTCAGCCTCGGGGCGCCACTCGCAGCCGATCTCGCCAAGCGCGGTTGGGTCGCCTGGAACATCGAGTATCGGCGCCTAGGCAACGGGGGCGGCTGGCCCACGACGTTCGAGGATGTCGCGGCGGCAATCGACCACCTAGCCACCCTCAAGGACGAGCATCCGGTGATTGATCTCGGTCGCGTGCTGACCCTTGGCCACTCAGCCGGCGGGCATCTGGGCACGTGGGCCGCCGGTCGCACGGATCCTCGCGTGCCGTTGACCGGCATCGTGTCCCAGGCGGGCGTCCTCGAGCTGGCGCGGGCATCACGCGAGAGCGTCGGCAACGGGTTCGTCGACCAGTTGATGGGCACGACCGCCGCCGCAGACCCCGCACTCTTCGCGCGAGCCGACCCGAGCGCGCAGCTGCCGGTCGGCATACCTGTCCACGCCGTGCATGCCCGCGGCGACCAGATGGTGCCGTTCGATCAGAGCAGCCGCTACGTCGCCGCCGCACGCGCAGCAGGGGACGACGCGACCCTCGTCGAGGTCGAGGGCGACCACTTCAGCCTGATCGACATACGATCCGCCGCCTGGCACAACTGCCTCGCCTCCCTCAACGCCCTCCGCTAACCCCCTCCTAGCCCCTCCCTCCTGGGACGTCACGTCTCAGGAAGGGGGTATGCGGGCGGCGTGCGGCGGGTTTTGGACGCCGATGCCCGCGATAATCCCGCTGGCGATCAACAGTCCTGCGGCGACGTAGATGACCCGATCGAATGAGTCGTAGTCCAGCGTCGACCCGGCGATCACCCCCGCCAGGGCGATCATGATGAGCCCGGCGACCCGCGACACCGCGTTGTTGATCGCCGACCCGATCCCCGCCTGGTCGGCACTGATCGACCCCAGCACCGACGCGGTGAGCGGAGCAACCGTGACCGCAAGTCCGAACCCGAAGATCAGCACACCGGGGACGATGTCGATCCAGACGCTGACGGGGTCGGAGGCGGCAGTCAGCAGCAAGAACCCGAGTCCGCAGATCATCGGCCCTGCCGCCATGAACCACCGGGCGCCCCAGCGCCCCGCCAGACCACCAAACAACCCCGCAAACGCGATCGTCATGACCGTCACGGGGATGGTCGCCAGCCCCGTCTTCGTCGCACTGAAACCCGCGACCTCCTGAAGGAAGAGTGTCAGGGTGAATACGCCGAGGCTGAGCCCCCCATAGATGCCAATCGTAGCGATGTTGCCGATCAGGAAGCTGCGCGCCTTGAAGATCCCGAGCGGCATCATCGGATGCGCAGTGCGGTACTCCCACCAGAGGAAAGCAGCAAAGGCCGCCACGCCGACGACCAGCGGAATCCATACGCCCGGATGCGTCCAGCCCAGTCGCGCCTGCTCGATCAGGGCAAAGACCGGACCGCCCAGGCCGACCACCGCAAGCGTCGCACCCACGTAGTCGACGTGGCGACCGATGCGCGGCTCTTCAACTTCGTGGAGCCGCGCAATCAGCCACAGCGTCACCGCGACCGGCACGATGTTGACGGCGAAGATCCAGCGCCAGCTGAACGCATCGACGAGCACCCCACCGAGCAAGGGGCCCGCGAGGAAGGAGGTCCCGGTCCAAGCCGTCCACGTGCCGATCGCTTTGCTCTGCGCTGGCCCGTCGAAGTGGGACGTGATCAGCGCGAGCGAGCTAGGGATGAGGAGCGCACCAGCGACCCCTTGAAAGCCCCTAGCGGCAATCAGCACGCCCCCGGTCGGCGCCACCGCACACATCAGCGATGCCAGGCCGAAGCCGATCACTCCAAGCCGAAGGATCCGCACCCGACCGAAGTTGTCGGACAGCGAGCCCGCCACCAGGATCAGCGAGCCCAGCGTCAGGAGGTATGCGTCCACGACCCACTGCTGAAGTGCGAGACCTCCATCGAGATCCGCCGTGATGGCGGGTAGGGCAACGTTGACGATCGAGCCGTCGAGGAACGCGATGAAGGACGCCACGATCGCGACCCAGAGGATACGGCGCGATTGCGGGTTCACCTGCTCAACCTACCCGTGAGCAGCAGGTTGGCTACCCAGCGAAGTGGGCCTCGACCTCGGCCTTCCACCCCGCCCGCTGCTCGGGCGAGATGAACGCAGCATCGAACGAGTTGAGCGCGAGCGTCTTCAGCTGATCGTCGCTCAGGCCCAGGTCACGCTGAATCGCTTCGTAGTTGGCATCGACATAGCCCCCGAAATAGGGCGGGTCGTCACTGCTGATCGTCGCCACGATCCGCTCGGCCAGCATCGTCGGCAGCGGGTGGTCGGCCATCGTGTCCACGGTGCGAAGCGCGACATTCGAGAGCGGGCACACCGTCAACGGGATCCGCTCATCGCGCAGGCGGGCCACCAAGGCCGGATCCTCCATCGCGCGAATTCCATGATCGACGCGCTCGATGTGCAGGACGTCGAGCGCAGTTGCCACCGTCTCAGGACCGCCTTCCTCACCCGCATGGGCCACCAGGTGGAGACCCTCAGCCGCCGCGCGCGCATACACATCGACGAACAGCTCGGGCGGAAAGCCGATCTCGGTCGAGTCGAGGCCGACACCGATGATCGCGTCGCGGAACGGCATGATCGCGGTCAGCATCTCGCCCGCCGCGTCAGCACCGAGGTCGCGAAGGAAACACATGATGAGGTCGGTCGAGATGCCGTGCGTCCGGTCGCTCTCGGAGAATGCTGCGTTGAAGCCAGCCATCACGACCTCGAGCGGCGTGCCGTTGGCGATGTGGGTCTGCGGGTCGAAGAAGATCTCTGCCCGGCGCACGTGGGCGACTTTTGCTCGGTCGAGGTAGCCCGTAGCGAGCTCGAAGAAGTCCTGTTCGGTCTTCAACACCGTCAGGTTGGAGTAGTGCAGGTCGAGGAATGATTGAAGATCCTCAAACGCATAACGCGCCTTGAGATCGGCAATATTGGTCGTCGGAAGGGTGACGCCGTTCCGCGCTGCCATGGCCACGATGTGCTCGGGCTCGATCGTCCCCTCGATGTGAATGTGGAGCTCGGCGGAGGGCGGGGCGACGAAGGAAGTCATGGCTTGAAGTATTGCGTACCGCACCTCTGACAGATGGAGATGTCGAACACAACTGATCCGTTGTCGTTCGTCATGGGTTCAACCGTATGCACCGTCCGAGCATCACAGTTCTCGCAAAAATGCTCTTCGGCCATCATTCATGTTCGCACGCAAATCCGGTGCGCACTGTGGTTTTACGGAAGGTTCTGCACAACCCTGAACCCGCCCTTTAACCAACCATTCCAGCCTTGCGCGCGATCTCGATCGCTTGGTCCCGCGAATGCGCGCCGAGCTTCGCATAGAGCCCCCGCAGTTGCGACTTAACCGTGTTGTGTGAGACGAACAGCTCGCGTGCAATGTCCGGCACAGAGAGTTCTTCGACCAATTTTTCGAGCACGACTCGCTCGCGGCGAGTCAGGTCGACGACCCTGACGTCCGACGAGAAGATGTCCTTGAGACCAGCATCCAGCCGAGCCTCGAGTATGTGCTCGAGCCGGGGCTCGTAGGCCACAGACTCACGAATCACTGACTCCGAGACCGAGGCGTACAGCCCTGCGCCAAGGCCCATCCGGGTCGATAGATCAATCGCCTTCGACCACAGGGGACCCGCCTTCTCGAGACTGCGAGTGGCAACACACTCGGCACGAATGAGAAGTGCATCGAGATACGTACGGTTCCATGACTTGTCGTCGATGAGCACCGCAAGGGTCAGCTCCATGGCGAGAGCCGAGTCACCGGAAAGGGCCGCCATCCGTGCCCGGGCCGTCGTGACGAGCGGATTGATCGAGTGGGATGCGCCCAGAAGTGCTTGCGCCTTGTTTCCGTTGCCCTGTGCGAGGAGTAGATCGACCTCAGCAGCGATCAAGATCGGTCCGGCCAGGCTGTCGCTGGTGTCCCAGCTCGCGTGTAGCTCGCGCGCCGCAGCAAGGCGCGCCAGGGACGCTTCCGGATCGCCCCACAACAGATCCATGCGAGCGCGTGCATAGGCGGCAATCTGCCAGAACTCGTCGCGTCGGCGTGCCTGGGCATACAGCACCAACTGCTCGCATGCATCGGCCTCGCGAAGCTCGTCGATCGCGATCAACGCCTCCGTGAGTCGTGGCGCCGAGCGCACATAGGGAAGCACCCACTTGACGCGCCCCATGTTCTCCATCTGGTTGGGGTGAAGGTGGTGCTTGCTGGCGCCAGCCACATCTCCCTTGAGCGTCGCCACCAAGGCGAGGCCAGCGTTGGCCGGGGCCAGTTCGTGAGCATCGGCCGACGACACATACGCCTTGCTTGTCTTGAACGACTCGATCGAGTTCTCGAAGTCGCCACCAATGAGGTGCGTGACGGCCACTTGCACGTGGGCCATGGGCAAGATTTCCGTGATGCGCTCGGGCAGGCGATCCTCGACGATCCTCAAAAGCCGGTCAAGGGCAATCGACAGTGCTCCCGCCTCGGCAAAATAGCCCGACTGACGAAGAACCAGCGACGTCACAAAGCTCGTGACCATGATGTCGACGATGTCGGCACGTTGCGCCAAGACGGCGAGGTCGGTCTGGTTGGTGGGGAGCGGCGCAGGAATCTCGTGACGCGGAATCGGAATGGCGCGCAGCGCGTGCCGCGCGACCTTCACACGGGGATGGCTGTGGTCGTAGGTCTGCGGCATCGTCGTCAAGATCATCGATACCAGCGACTCATGGAGCAGCAGTAGTTGTTGCCAGGACCGATCGATCATGTCGGCGACGAACTCCCAGTCCTCAGCAGCCGCGCCTTGCGCGATCGCAAAGTCAGGACGCTTGCTCGCGGCATAATGCCGTGCGAGCCTCAGGCTCAGTTCTCGGTCACCTGCGGTGAGATTGCGTGTCCATTGGCGCCGCAACATCGCCGGCACGTCATACATCTCGCCGCCGGAATACCGTTCGTTGTGACTCGACAAGTAGCCCTGGCGCTCGAGTTCTTTGAGCTCGTCTCGCAGGGGCGATTCGCCGAGGAGGAACTCGGCTGCGTCGACCGTCAGGCGTTCGGCCAGCACCAATCTCGACAGGACGTACGTCTGACGCTCGTCGAGTGAGTTGGCGATGAGGTGCTCACGGAAGTAGTCGCTCGTCGATTCCAGCGCACCTTCGAACCCAGCCCGGCTCAGGTCCGGATCGTTCAGAGCAACGGCGAGCGCCAGGACCATCGCTGGCCAGCCACCCACCTCCCGGCGAATGCGCTCGGCAAGCTGGTCATCGCCCTCGAGACCGATGAGGAACATGAGGTCGGCCACTTCGCCTTTGGTGAACAAGAGCTCGCGGGGCGTCAGCACAGTCGCGTTGAGCTCGACGTGGGCGATGTCCTCGAACAAGGTATGCGTGCGCGTGGTCACCACCAGGCTGATCTCTGCGTGAGATCGGACCAGGTCGACAAGCTGGCGCGGGACCGATGTGCCGGTGACGTTTTCGAATGCGTCGACGACGACGATGGTCGGACCGGTCACGGCTTCAATGGCTTGGGAAACGCCCGCAAGAAAGGCATCTTGACCTACGCCGGGGCTCGCGGAAAGCCAGACCGTAGGCCTACCACTCTGCGCTTGCTCCTCGACCCATTGACGAACCAGCGTGGTCTTGCCGAAGCCTGTCGGCGCCCTGACGATGGTGACGGGGGCAAGGAGATCAAGGCGTTTGGACAGCCTGGAGCGAGCGACAACGTTCGTCGTTAGCCGTGGCGGCATCAACCCATTCCCCCCTGTTACTCCCCTGGGGGGAGCCTACGACATTTCGGCGCAACGGAAGGGTGGAATGGCGAGGATCAGGAGCGCTTGCGCACGCCCATCGCTCCGCATATCGGAGCCGCCCACGTGAGCCCGCTCGTCTGCCCAAACTGCTTGTCGACAAAGGCAGACGTGTCGTCGGGCATCGAGACCATCTTGCGGGTCTCGAGACTGACGTGACCGCATGTCACCTCGAGTGTGTTGGCGAGGCGGCCCGTTGTCTCATCGACCAGAAAGGACATCGAGTGCAACACCTTGTCGCTCCGGGTCAGATGGCGCCACCGCAGCGACAATTCGTGTCCCACCAGCACCTCGTCCCAGTAGCTCAGGTGGTGCTCCATCGTGAAGAAGCCCATCTTGCGCTCAGCGCGGTAGTGATCGTCGATTCCTAGGCCATCGAAGACCGTGTTGAGATTGAGCGCGTGCAGGTCGAAGTAATGGCGAATGTTCATATGGCCATTGGTGTCTTCATACCCGGACGGCACGACAATCGTCAGCCCGATCGGCAGTTGATGGACCTCGTCGATCGTGGGTAAGACGCGCGTCACCTGCGCTACGAATTCTTGTCCCGCGCTGCCAAGCAGGCATCGAGGAAGTCGGGGAACTCGTCGGGCTTCGTGACGTAGTTGAGGGCGGCGACCTCGATGTGCGTGGCGCCGGCCTCCAGCAAGGTCGGGATCGTGTCGAGGGTCGCCTCGAGATCGACGGCACCGCCGCGGATCTCAGGGATCACTTGGAGGCGCAGGCCGAATGTCTCAGGGTCACGTCCGAGGTCTTCCATCTGCTGCTTGATTTTGGGCAGCGTCTCCCCGACGACGTCCCACGGCACCTGCAACGGGCACCAGCCATTGGCGGCTTTGGCCATGCGGGCGATGTTGCGCTCAGAAGGCCCGATGCCGAACCACTGCGGGATTCCCTCGCGCTGCACGGGGAACGGCAAGGAGTAGACGCCGTCGAAATTGACGTGCTCGCCGTGATAACTGGCCGGGGCGTTGGTCCAGATCTGCTGGCATGCTTCTGCAATCTCGACGAGGCGTCCGAAACGGCCCTTGAAGGGGATGCCTTCGGCGGTGTAGTCGAGCTCGAGCCAGCCGACGCCGTAGCCGATCTCGACGCGGCCTTCGGAGATGTGGTCGAGCGTGGTGAGCGTCTTGGCGAGGACCGATGCATTGCGCAACGTCGCGAGCATGATGCCGGTCTGCAGCTTGATGTTCTCGGTCCGCGACGCGATGGCGGCGAGGCTCGTCGTGGCCTCGAAGAACGGGGTCATCTCGTCGAACCAACGACCTTCGGCGCTCTGGCCGTCATACGGATAGTCATCGAGCGTGTGGGGGTCCATGAGGATGTGCTCGGGGAGAACGACCGCGTCGAAGCCCTTCTGATCCGCCATCGCGATGAGGTCGATCACGGGACGGGGCCTGCCGCCATAGAAGGTTTCGAGCATGAACGGGTTGAGGCAGATCTTCACGACTACTCCTGGAATTGAGTCAGGTGTCCAAGTTTAAGCCTCAGGGGATGGCCGCGAAAGTCGGAGGTGGTTCTGGCCGGATTTGATCTGGATTTGATCTACGAATGACCTTGCACTGATGGTGGCGGCGCCATGGTGGAGGCATGGACATCTTCGGCCCTCGCTACCGCAACGCCCTCGTGTCAAAGTCGCGCAGGCACGCAGCGTCCATCGTGGCGGCTGGAGTCGCGGTCATCGGTGTGGTGGCAGCCCTCGCGGCGCAGAACAGCGCAGCCGCCGTTGCCTCGCCGAAGGACGACAGCCCCGCCTCACCGTCGACCCGTGAGGCTCCCGCCGTCGTGCCCGAACGTCCATCGACCGTGCTCGCTGACAAGTCCCTGCGCAACAAGCCTTCGGCCAAGCCCAAGCCGGTGCACAAGGTCGCGCCCCGCACGATCGCGACGCCGCGAATGGCTCCTCACAAGCCAAGCACCGTCAAACCCAAACCCAAACCGAAGCCATCGCCGCCCAAGCCTGCCCCCAAGGGGCCCAAGCACGGCGGTAGCAACGCCTCCT
>JAOPXA010000230.1 GCA_025965395.1 Nocardioidaceae bacterium
GCCAGAGCCAGATATGCCCACCACGGCGCGGAAACAACGGTGAGGAGCAGGAAGACGAGGACCGCACCTCCGCCGACGAGCGACCACTGTCGGCGCGAGAACGAGCGCGCCGGGATCCCGTCGCGCACCCCGGGCAAACGATAGGCATACGGCAGCGGCACCTTGGCCATGGCGCCAAGCCGCGCACCGAGCACAAGCCCCACCAAGATCACCAGCGCGACAAGGACCGCACTCGCGACGAGCCTGCCCTCACGCCAGTCGACGAAACCGATCGAGACACCAAGAACGACAGCGACGAGCAGCATGCCCTGACGCCAACGACCTGGCCTGGCCAACGAGGAGAAAAGTCGCGGCAACGTCAGAGGCACCGGCTCAGTATGTCAGAGCGAGCGCACACGCCCGGCGCTGCTAGCAGACGTCGTAGGCATGCGGCACGAACGACTGGCTGTCGATCGGCGGCCGCTCGTAGGACCGATCCTGACGCGGCGGAAGGACGACTTCCTCGTGATCGACCGACTCGTACGGCACCATCGACAGCAAGTGCGAGATGAGATTGAGCCGCGCTGATTTCTTGTTCTCGGCATCGACGACGTACCAGGGATTTTCCTTGGTGTCGGTGAAGGCGAACATCTGGTCCTTGGCCTCGGCGTAGTCGACCCAGCGTGACTGGGCTTCCATGTCCATGGGCGAAAGCTTCCAGCGGCGGGCTGGGTCATCGATGCGGCCTTGGAACCTGCGGCGCTGCTCCTCGTCGGACACCGAGAGCCAGTACTTGATGAGGATGATTCCGTCGGCAACGAGGTTCTTCTCGAGCTGAGGGCAGACCCGCATGAAGTAGTCGTACTCGGCCTGCGTGCAGAAGCCCATGACCTTCTCGACGCCGGCGCGGTTGTACCAAGAGCGGTCGAAGAGGGCGATCTCGCCCGCGGCAGGAAGCTCGGAGACGTAGCGCTGGAAGTACCACTGACTGCGTTGGCGATCGGTCGGCGCCGGGAGCGCAACAACCCGGCAGAATCGCGGATTGAGCTGGTAGGTGATGCGACGGATGACGCCGCCCTTGCCGGCTGTGTCGCGACCCTCGAAGATCACGACGACGCGGTGACCGGTCTTCTTGATCCATTCCTGCATGGCGACCAGCTCGGTCTGCAGGCGCTCAAGCTCCTTCTCGTATTCCTTCTTGTTGAGCTTCTTGGGGGCGCCTGGGACGGCCGGTTCGGATGATTTTTTCTTCGCCATTGTCAGAAGGTAGCGGCCGGTCGTTACGTGCCGGTTAAGGCGTGTAACGACCTGCCGCCACGCTCAGACAGCAAGATTTGGGCTGCGCGCTTCAGTCGAAAATAGGATCACGGGTGCGCGAGCGCTTGAGCTCAAAGAAGCCGTCGGTGCCGGCAACCAGGAGAACGCCATCCCAAAGCTTGCCGGCGGCGTCTCCCTTGGGGGCCGGAACGACGACGGGGCCGAAGAACGCAACGCCGTCGACTGAAATCACCGGGGTGCCGACCTCTTCGCCGACTTGGTCCATGCCCTCGTGGTGGGACTTGATGAGTGCTTCGTCATAGATGTCGGTGTCTGCCGCGTCAGCCAAGCCGGTGGGGAGACCCGCCTCGGTGAGCGCTTCCTCGATCATGGCGCGGTCGAAGTCGCGACCGCCGGGGTGCCGCCTGGTGCCGAGCGCGTTGTAGAGCGGGCGCAGGACCTCGTCGCCGTGCTCTTGGGCAGCGGCGATCATCACGCGCACCGGGCCCCATCCGCGCTCGAGCATCTCCTTGTAGGACTCGTGCACGTCTTTGTCGGAGTTGAGCACCTACAGGCTCATGACGTGGAACTTCGCCTCGACGTCGCGGACCTTCTCGACCTCGAGGAGCCAGCGGGACGTCATCCAGGCGAACGGGCAGAGGGGATCGACCCAGAGGTCGGCAGTTTGGGGAGCTTGCTTCGTTTCGGTCATGTAGGTCCTAACAACGGATGGCCCGCGCGCATTTCCGCGACGAGGGAGGCGACCACGGCTTCGAGCGATCCGTCGGCCTTTTCGGCGACGACGCGCTGACGCTCATACGAGGCCCCGGACTCCATGATCGTGGTGATGCCCGCGAGTTCGTCGACGCAATCGAGGCGCTGTGCCACGGGTTCGAGGATGGCGAGGATGGAACGGAGGCTCTCGGACACCAGTTGTTCGTTGCCCTCGCGGTCGAGGATGAGGATGGCGTCCATGCCGTAGCGGGCGGCGCGCCATTTGTTCTCCTGAGCGAACCACACGGGTATGGACGGCAGTTCGCGGCCCGCGTCGAGCTCGCTCGAGAAGTATTCGATCAGGCAGTGCGTCAGCGCGGCGAGGCTGAGGACCTCCGCGAGAGAGGGAGATCCGTCGCAGATCCGCACCTCGAGCGTGCCGAACTTCGGCGAGGGGCGAAGATCCCACCGGATCTCATCGAAGACGTCGATCACGCCGGTGTGGAGCATGTCGGCGACGTAGGACTCCAGCTCGTCCCACTTCTCGAACTGGAACGGCAGCCCGGCGGTGGGGAGCTGCTGGAACATGAGGGCGCGATTGGAGGCATACCCGGTGTCCTTGCCACCCCAAAACGGTGAGGAGGCAGACAGCGCCTGGAAGTGGCCGAAGAAGGTCAGCATGGCCCGACTGATCGGCAGCACCTTGTCGCGATCCTCGATGCCCACATGGACGTGGACGCCATAGATCAGCATCTGTCGGCCCCACCACTGGGTGCGATCGATCAGGGTCGCGTAGCGCTCCTTGTCGGTGACCTTTTGGTGCGTCCAGCGGGCGAAGGGATGGGTGCCGGCGCACATGAGCTCGACGCGCAGCGGATCGGTGACCACGCGGATCTCATCGATGCTTGCCTGCAGGTCACGGCCCGCCTCGGCGACGGTGCGACAGACACCCGTGACGATCTCGACCGTGTTGAGCAGCAGCTCTTGGCGGATGTGCGGGTGCTCGCCGCCCTCTGCTGGTCGGACAGCGTTGAGGACGGTCTCGGCGACCTGGCGGAGGTCGCCGCTGTCGGCGTCCACCAGGGCGAGCTCCCATTCGATGCCGAGTGTCGAGCGCTCGGATTGAGCGAAGGGGATGTGCATGCGTCCATACTGCCTGATGCAGCGGATTCCCCCGCGCCTGTCCGTGAAACGATGAAATCATGCCTGGAACCAATCTGACCCGCGAAGAAGCCACCGAGCGCGCGAACCTCATCACGATCGATGCGTACGTCGTCGAGCTCGACCTCACCCTCGATTCGACCGAGCGATTCGGCTCGGTGTCTACGATCACGTTCAGCGCCAAACCCGGCGCGGCGACCTTCGTCGACCTCGTCGACGCGGAGATCAGCCAGATCACGATCAACGGCGACGAGATCGACCCAGCGACATACGTCGACAGCCGCATCCCCCTCTCGGGCCTCAGGGAGAAGAACGTCTTTCGGGTTGCCTCGACGCAGAAGTACTCGCGCTCAGGCGAGGGCCTGCACCGGTTCGTCGATCCGGCCGATGACCGGGTCTACCTCTACACGCAGTTCGAAGTGCCCGACGCGCGACGCGTCTATGCGACATTCGAGCAGCCCGACCTCAAGGCGACCTTCGAGTTCCACGTCACCGCTCCGGCGCATTGGGCTGTCGTGTCGAACTCCCCCACCCCCGCGCCCGAGGTGAGCGGCGAGGTCGCGACGTGGAATTTTGCGCCGACCAAGCGCATGTCGACCTACATCACGGCGCTGATCGCCGGTGAGTACGAGTCGGTGACCGACAGTTACAAGGGTGCCTATGCCGAGATCCCGCTGGGCATCTTCTATCGCAAGTCGCTCGAGCAGTACCTCGATGCCGACGACATCTTCTTGATCACCAAGCAGGGATTTGGCTTCTTTGAGGGCATCTTCGGGATGGGCTACCCGTTCGGCAAGTACGACCAGTTGTTCGTGCCTGAGTACAACATGGGCGCGATGGAGAATGCTGGCGCCGTGACGTTCCGCGACGAGATGATCTTCCGCAGCCGACAGACCGTGGCCGCATACGAGAGCCGCGCCAACACGATCCTGCACGAGATGGCTCACATGTGGTTCGGCGATCTCGTCACGATGACGTGGTGGGACGACCTGTGGCTCAACGAGTCGTTCGCCGAATGGGCAGCGCACCACTCGGCGACCAAGGCGACGCGATTCGTGGACTCCTGGACGAGCTTCACGAACGCGCGCAAGAACTGGGCGTACCGCCAGGACCAGCTGCCCTCGACGCACCCGATCGCGGCCGACAACTACGACCTGCACGCGGTCGAGGCGAACTTCGACGGCATCACGTACGCCAAGGGCGCCTCGAGCCTCAAGCAACTGGTCGCCTGGGTGGGCGAGAAGGACTTCATCGCGGGTTTGCGGGCGTATTTCACGAAGCACGCCTACGCCAACACGCAGCTGAGTGATCTGCTGAGCGAGCTGGAGGCGTCATCGGGCCGCGAGCTCGGGGATTGGGCCGACGAGTGGCTCAAGACGTCGGGCGTCAACACGTTGCGTGCGACGTTCGAGACCAGTGTGTTCGGCGAATCCGGCGACGACATCTTCACGTCGTTCACGGTCGAGCAGACCGCGATCGAGGAGTACCCGACCTTGCGGCGCCATCGCATCGCGATCGGGCTCTACGACATGGTCGACGGCAAGCTGACCCGCACGGAGCGGATCGAGACCGACATCCGTGGCGCGTCGACGTCGATCACCGAGTTGCTCGACCACCGCCAGCCCGACCTCATCCTGCTCAATGACGACGACCTCACGTACGCCAAGATCCGGCTCGACGAGCGGTCGCTGGAGACGGCGATCGCTCACATCGCGGACATCGCCGGCTCGCTGCCGCGCGCTCTTGTCTGGGGCGCTGCGTGGGACATGACGCGCGACGCGCAGATGGCGCCGGGCGATTTCGTTGCGCTGGCGCTTTCGGGTCTCGGGTCGGAGAGTGAGCTCGTCGCGGTCGGCGCGTTGCTTGGGCAAGCCCGCTCGGCGATTCGCCTGTTTGCGGCTCCCGATCACCGCGAGGCTCTCGCGCAGCAGTGGGAAGCCGGACTGCGGGAGCTGGTCGACGAGGCGTGGCCCGGCAGCGATCACCAGCTGGCCTTCGTACGTTCGTTTGCCAACACGGCCTCGACCGATGAGTCACTGGAGTTTGTGCGGGGTCTGCTCGATGGCACGGTGACGCTCAACGGGCTGACGGTCGACACCGACATGCGCTGGACGCTGCTCAGCGGGCTCACGCGTGCCGGCGTTGCGGGCGAGGCAGAGATCCTGGCCGAGCTCGAGCGTGACAACACGATCGCGGGTCAGGAGCATGCGGCCGCGGCCCGCGCAGTGCAGCCGAACGCCGCCGCGAAGGAAGCCGCTTGGGATCTCGTCGTCGTACGCGATGACGTGCCCAACGAGACGATGCGGAGCGCCGCGATGGCGTTCCAGGTTTCGGGCCAGGCCGACGTGCTCGAGCCCTTCGTCGACCGCTATCTCGAGATGGCCGAGACGATCGCGGACAAGAAGGGCGTCTGGATCGCGTCGACCGCGTTGGTCAACCTCTTCCCCCGCGCCAACCCGACGGAGACCACGCTCATGAAGGTCGATGCGTGGCTTGCGTCGACGAGCGCCGCCAGCTCGACGAAGCGCTACGTGAGCGAGGGTCGCGACGACCTGGCCCGCGCCCTTCGCGCCCAAGCCGCCGACGCCTAACCCTTCCCCCCCAACTCCGCTGAGAGTGACGTTTTGGCTCCGACTCGCCGGGGTCGCACAGCCATTTCGTCACTCTCAGCGGACTTGGGAGCGGCGGAGGATGGTCAATCCCATCGGCGGGCTGGAGGCCAAGCGGTCCACCAGGCAGGCTGCTCGAGCGTCCAACGTTGTGGCGCCCTCAGTGCATCCGCACGTCCGGCCTGTATCCGGGCAATCGTCTGCGTGGGCATCGAGTGATCGAGAGCAGCCACTCGTACGACCACATTGCCCGCCCTCTCGAACTTTTCCTCCCGTACGTTGTCCGCTTGGTGCGGCCTTTCCTCCCGATGCCCAGCGCCGTCGGATTCGAGCACCAGACCCGATTCTTCGTCCAGCAGGTCAGCCACACCCAGCAACCTTTCGTTGAGATCGAAGATGGGTACGTTGACCAGCCACTCTTCGATTCCCGCACCCTCGACAGCGAGGACGCGGGTGCGAGATTCCCACGGACTGCCCGAACGCTCCGAACTCAGCTCACCAGCGCACCTCGTTTGCACAATCCCACGAGACTTCTTGTGACGACTAATGAGGCTCCGAAGGTTGTCGAGCGTCGTACGTGCACCTCCCGTGACTTTGCTGGTGCACATGTCAAGAGCGACGACGGCCTCAGTCAGATTTGGCGCATCGAGGGCCAAGTCGTATGCGCTACGCGCGAGGGTCGCGCTTGGCAGCGGGGCGTCTCGGTCGATCTCGTCCACCCTCAGCCTGCGGCGCGATGGGATGAAGCCGTCCCGAGGACGCACCTGCATACCGTCAGGAAGCGCAAGAACGATCGGCATGAGGTTGCCCCACCGATCGATCCCGTCGATGTACTTCACGCCAGCCAGAAAAGCGCCCGCCCACCCGGTAAACACTGCTCCGCGCGGAAGAAGAGGCACGATGTTCTGGATCCGTGCTTCAGGATCAGTTTGATTTGCACCTACGGGGCGGCTCACTCCGTGAAAAGGGTGCTCCCATACGGCGCCACGCCTAGACCCGCGAGAGATGCCCAGCGCAAGCGCCTGACTGCTATTGATCGCCCCGACCCACTCCATCGAGCCATCGTCGAACGCCGCCACTCATACAAAAAGGCGGTCACGACAGGGCTGGGGACGACGGGCGTTTCAGATCATCCTGGGGACAACCGTTGAGAGTGACGTTTTGGCTGGACAACCACGGCGAGTCGCAACCAAAACGTCACTCCCAGCGGAGGGGTGCCGGCGGACGGCGACGTTAGTGGTGACCGGACGTGGTCGCGATTTCTTGCGTGGGCGCCGGCGGGGGTACGTAGTTGCGGCGCGACGTCACCAGCGCGAAGATCGTGAGGAAGAGGCCCAGCGCGATCGGGCCGCCCACGAATATCAGCAACAGCGTGAGCTTGGATTGGTCCTCGCCGCCTTCCCAGTTCGCCGGCTCGTCCGCAAAGGCGGAGGCCGCGCCCAGCACCACGGTGCTCGCGGTCATGACAAGCATCAGGAGGATCCGAGTGGGAGTCTTCATGGCTCAACATTAGCCGCCCGTAACCTAGAGGCATGCGAGACCTGCTGAACGATCTCAAATTGCCCGAGGGCGACGCATTCCACTTCTTCGTCGCCACCCCCAGCGCCATCGTCCTGATCATCATCGTGGGCCTTGTCCTGCGCTGGCTGGCGCACCGAGCCATCGACCGCGTCGTGCGCAAGGCAGAGCAGGGCAGCGTCCCGTCTGTGCTCGCCAACAGCAAGGCCGGGGAGTTCCTGGCCGACCTGCGGCCCGAAGCATCAGCACGCCGCGGACAACGCGCGCGCACGATGGGATCGCTTCTCAAGAGCATCGTCAGTGGCGTGGTCGTCGGCATCGTTTCGCTCATGATCCTGGACCAGCTCAACGTCAACATTGCTCCGCTCCTCGCCAGCGCAGGCATCCTGGGCGTGGCATTCGGTTTCGGTGCTCAGAGCCTGGTCAAGGACTTCCTCGCGGGCATCTTCATGATCATGGAAGACCAGTACGGCGTCGGCGACGTGGTCGATCTCGGCGAAGCTTCGGGCTCTGTCGAGGCAGTTGGACTTCGCGTCACCCGACTGCGCGACGTCAACGGCACGGTTTGGTATGTCCGCAACGGCGAGATCCTGCGGGTCGGCAACCAGAGTCAGAACTGGGCACGCACGGTCCTCGACATCACCGTCGGGTATGAGTCGGACCTCGATGTGGTGCAGGGCATCCTTCGCGAGGTGGCTCACGAACTGTGGGACGACCCGGCGTACAAAGGGGTCATCATCGAAGAGCCAGAGGTCTGGGGAGTCGAACGCTTCGACAAGGACGGGGTCGTCGTGCGCGTCGTGCTCAAGACCGCACCTATGCAGCAATGGCTCGTGGCGCGCACGATGCGCGAGCACATCAAGAGCCGCTTCGACAAAGCGGGGATCCGAATCCCTTCGTCCTTCCAAACCACCACGCAACCAGAGGATCAGACTCCGTGACGGAGCAGACGTTCTACGAGGCCATAGGCGGCCACGACACCATCAAGGCAATCGTGGACCGCTTCTACGCGGGCGTTGCGACGGATGAGGTGCTCCGGCCGCTCTATCCCGAAGAGGATCTCGCTCCAGCGGCACATCGCTTCACGATGTTCCTCGAGCAGTACTGGGGCGGCCCCACCACATACTCGGACGAACGCGGGCACCCGCGCCTGCGGATGCGGCACGCGCCGTTCGCCGTCACTCCACTCGCGCGAGACCGCTGGCTGCTGCACTTTCGGGCCGGGTTGGATGAGGCCGGCCTGGAGCCAGACCTCGACGCGCAATTTTGGGCGTACGTGACCCACGCCGCGAATTTCATGCTCAACAGCGACTAGCCGCCAACTCCGCTGAGAGTGACGTTTTGGCTGTCCGACCACGGCGGGTCGGAACCAAAACGTCACTCCCAGCGGAGGAGGAGGGTTTGGTTAGTACGAGGGCTGGGACGGGTCGATCTGGTTGACCCAGGCCACGACGCCGCCGCCCACATGGACCGAGTCGCTGAACCCGGCGCCCTTGAGCAGTGCGAGAGCCTCGGCCGATCGCGCGCCCGACTTGCAGTGCAGCACGACTTGCTTGTCCTGCGGCAACTGCGCGAACGCCTTGCCGTTGAGGAACTCGCCCTTCGGGATCAGGATGGAGCCGGGGATCTTGTTGATTTCGTACTCCCCTGGCTCGCGCACATCGACGAGCACGAAGTCGCGCGCACCATCGCCACGCTCCTTGAGCCAGTGATCGAGCATCGTCACCGAGATCGTGGAGTCGGCAGCAGCATCGGCCGCTTCCTCGCTGATCGCGCCACAGAATGCCTCGTAGTCGGGCATAAGGGCCGTGATCGGCTCGCCGTTCGGATCGCGCTGGATCTTGAGCGTCGTGTAGCGCATCTCGAGCGCGTCATAGACCATCAGGCGACCGATGAGCGGATCTCCGATGCCCGTGATGAGCTTGATGGCCTCGGTCACCATGATCGAGCCGATCGAGGCGCACAGCACGCCCAGCACGCCACCCTCGGCGCATGACGGAACCATGCCCGGCGGCGGCGGCTCGGGGTAGAGGTCGCGGTACTGCGGACCTTCTTGTGCCCAGAACACCGACACCTGGCCCTCGAAGCGGTAGATCGAGCCCCACACATACGGCTTGCCCAGCAGCACCGCGGCGTCGTTGACCAAGTAGCGCGTCGCGAAGTTGTCGGTGCCGTCGACGATGAGGTCGTACTGCGCAAAGATCTCGAGCACGTTGTCGTTGTCGAGGCGCTCGTTGTGGACGATGACCTTGACGTACGGGTTGGTCTCCGCGATCGATTCTGCAGCGGACTCCGCCTTGGGCTTGCCGATGTCGCTCTGTCCGTGAATGATCTGGCGCTGCAGGTTGGACTCGTCGACCTCGTCGTCGTCGATGACGCCCAACGTGCCGATGCCCGCGGCGGCTAGATACAGCAGCGCGGGGCTGCCGAGCCCTCCGGCGCCGATGACCAAGACTTTGGCATTCTTCATGCGCTTCTGACCGGTCATTCCGACATCGGGGATGATCAGGTGCCGGCTGTAGCGACGGACTTCGTCGATCGTCAGCTCGTCTGCGGGTTCGACAAGGGGCGCAACCACGGTAACTCCTAGATTGAATCGATGCTGCTGTGCACAACGCCTGATATCTGGCTATTGTTCCCCGTGCCCGGCGCCCAGGTCGAACCACGTCCAGATTGTGGGAAGCGACCGTTAGGATCAGGGTTGTGACCGACGCCCTTCCCGCCGCTCGACCTCGCTCGGGCCGCCTTCCGCGCGACGCGCGACGCGCGCAGCTGTATGCGGTGGCGCTCGAGGTTTTCGTCGACCAGGGCTATCACGCGGCGTCGATGGACGAGATCGCGATCCGCGCTGGTGTCTCGAAGCCGGTGCTTTATCAACACTTCCCTGGCAAGCTCGAGCTCTACCTCGGGCTGCTCGAGTCGGCTGCCGACACGGTCATCGACGCCGTGCACAAGGCGCTCGCCTCCACGGACGACAACCGTGCCCGCGTCCAAGCCACGATGAACGTGTTCTATCGCTACGTGGCCGACTCCCAAGCGGCATTTCGCTTGGTCTACGAGTCGGACCTGACCAACGAGCCGGCCGTACGCGAGCAGGTCG
>JAOPXA010000232.1 GCA_025965395.1 Nocardioidaceae bacterium
GACCTACTACGCACGTCGGGCGGCAAGCCTTGGTTTGATCATCACCGAGGGCACCTATATCAACCACCCTGCGGCGTGGGGCTATGCCGACGTCCCGCACTTCTACGGCGATGACGCATTCGAGGGATGGGGCAAGGTCGCGTCGGCGGTGCACGCCGAGGGCGGGCTCATCTTCCCCCAGCTGTGGCACCTTGGCGCACGACGTGTGGGCACGGGCGGCCCCGAGACCAGCGAGGGCATTCTTTCCCCCTCGGGAATCGGGCTTGACGGGTCGCCGATCGGGGCAGCCGCTTCCAAGCTCGACCTCGATTCCGTCATCGGCGCATACGTCCAGGCCGCAGCCGATGCCCAGACGCTCGGCTTCGATGGAGTGGAGCTCCACGGCGCGCACGGCTACCTGCTCGACCAGTTCCACTGGACCGCCACCAACCACCGCGACGACACCTACGGCGGAGACCTGGCCGATCGAATCCGCCTCTCGGTCGAGGTCGTGGCGGGCATCCGCGCCGCGGTCGGGCCAGACTTCCCGATCTGCTTCCGCTACTCGCAGTGGAAAGGCGGCCACTACGACGCGCGCAACTTCTTCACGCCGGGCGAGCTCGAGCAGTTCCTCGTCCCCCTCACCGAAGCGGGCGTCTCTGTATGGCACCCATCCACGCGGCGCTACTGGGACGAAGCGTTCGACGGCTCTCCTCGTACGCTTGCTGGTTGGACGAAAGACCTCACCGACATTCCGACGATCACCGTCGGGTCAGTCGGCGTCGGATCGCCCTACCGTGCGGGCGCAGAGATGGACAAGGAAGTCGTTTCCAGCAGCCTCGCTCCCCTGCTCGAGCTGTTCGAGAAGGGCGAGTTTGACCTCGTGGCCATCGGGCGAGCCGTCTTGTCTGACGCAGACTGGACCACGAAGGTCCACAACGGCGACGCCGCCTCCATCACCACCTACCTCAAAGAGCACGAGTACGTCCTCGACTAACCCCACCCATACCCGAAATCCGTGGGTATCGCACCGTCCGACAGCTCCGTACGGTGCCCAACCCACGGATTTCGGGTATGGGAGGCGGGTGGGGCTAGTTCATGCCGGGCGCTTGGACGATGCTCTTCGGAGCCTTCGACTCGTCACCGTCGAGCGCGGCGGTGATCGTGGCCATACGGGCCCGTAGGCCGTTGGTGGCGGCACCGGCCGCTTGGGGCAGAACGTAGAACGTGCCGTCCTTGATCGCGCGCACGACCGCCGAGGCGATGTCGGCCGGCGACGCCTTGTCGGTCCGCGTCGGGTCAGAATAGGCGTGGAACCGCTTCATCGTCTCGTCCCCCACCAACTCGATCGACGCAGTGCTCCATCGATCGATCTCGTTGGCGAAGATGTTCGTCGCGACCCCGGCGGGGCACACCAGCGACACTCCGAGCCTGGCCCCAGGGATCAGCGCGATCTCGGCCGCCAAGGTCTCCGTCGCACCAGTCACGGCGTACTTGGAGGCGATGTACGACGCGAACTGCGGCGTGGTGACCAATCCGTTGATCGACGACGTATTGACCACGTGCCCGTCTTGGCCGTGCTCGAGCATCGACGGGACGAAGGCCCGCATGCCGTGCAGCACGCCCCAGAAGTTGATCGCCATCACTTCCTTCCAGTCGTCGAGGGTTGCCTCGAAGGTGGAGCCCGGCCGGGTCACGCCAGCGTTGTTGCAGAGGATGTGCACGTCGCCGTATGCCACGAAGGCACGGCGCGCCAAGTCGTCGACGCTCGCGGAGTCGGACACGTCCGTGACGACCGCCAGCACATCGGCGCCCTGAGCCGCGAGGTCTTCAGCGGCCGTGACAAGGGTCTTCTCGTGCCAGTCGGCCATGACGACTCGCATACCGAGATCCACGAACTGCTCGACAAGCGCCAAGCCAATTCCGCTGGCCGCTCCGGTGACGACCGCCGTACGACCTTCGAACTCCTGCATGACTGCTCCTTCGTTACTTGGCTTCGGCGAGCTGCGCCATCGCGTGATCGCGCAAGGGCAGCTTCGAGACCTTCATGCTCGGCGTGAGAGGCAGTTCATCCACCAGCACGACGCGACGCGGCACCTTGAAGTTGGCCAGGTTCTCGCGTGCGTACGCGATGACGTCGTCCTCGGTGAGCCCGCTGTCGGTCTTGGGGATGACGTACGCCCAACCGACTTCGCCCATCCGGTCGTCCGGCACGCCAATCACGGCGACGTTGACGATCTTGTCGTGACGCGTCAGTGCCGCTTCGATCTCCGCGGGGTAGGCGTTGAAACCGCCCACGATGTACATGTCCTTCTTGCGGTCGGTGACCTTGATGAAGCCCTGGGCGTCGATGTTGCCGATGTCGCCGGTGCGCAAGAAGCCGTCCGGGGTGATGGCCTCTGCCGTAGCTTCGGGATTTTCCCAGTAGCCCTCCATGACGAGGTAGCCACGCACCCAGATCTCACCGTCGTCGCCGTAGGGCAGCTCCTTGCCCTCGTCGTCGACGATGATCACCTCGAGCCCATCGGCCGGACGTCCCACGGTGCTGGCGACCAGCTCAGGGTCGTCGTCAGGCCGGCTCGACGACACGAGCGCCGTGGACTCGGTGAGGCCGTATGCGTTGATGACGACCTCGAACCCGAGCACGTCGTGCATGTCCTGGATGACCTTCAAGGGGATCGTGGCCGCACCGGTCGTGCCGACGCGCAACGAGCTGATGTCGAACTCGGTCCGGCGCGGGTGGTTCATGAGGTCGATGAAGATCGTGGGCGGCCCGTTGAGCACATTGACCTGGTGGGTCTGGATGAGCTCCAGGAGGCCGAGCGCGTCGAATGCCTTGACCGGGATCACGCGCATCCCTTGGATCAGACCGGACAGCCACCCGGCCTTGTAGCCGAAGCTGTGGAAGAACGGCGGGATGACCGCGAACGTCTCACCGCGCTGGTAGCCGAACGCGTTGCCGAGCCACTCAAAGCCCCGCAACGCCTGCGAGTGCCGCAGCCGCACACCCTTCGATGCACCGGTCGTGCCCGAGGTGAACATGATGTCGGAGAGGTCCGCGCCCCGGATCGCGGCAATGCGGTCGAGCGCGTCCTGCTCGGGCACGGACGCACCCCGGTCGACCATGTCGGCAAACGAGACAGCGCCGTCATGCTCGCCGTCAAGGACAACGATCTGCGGAGCGGTGCCCGACTCAGCGACCGCGTCACGCATGATCTCGACGTAGTCGGTGCCGAGGAACGAGCCCGCGGTGATGAGCACCGTGGCGCGGCTCGACGCGAGGACGTAGGCGATCTCGGAGGCTTTGAAGCGCGTGCTCAGTGGCACCAGGATGGCGCCCGCAGCCTGCAGCCCGAGCGTCGCCTGGATCCAGAGAGCGGAGTTGGGGGCACACAGCGCGACACGGTCACCGGGTTGCACGCCGAGCGCGATGAAGCCTCGCGCGGCCGCCAGCATGCGCGCCTCGGTCTCCGCAAACGACCAGGACTCGTCCCCGTCGATGAGGTAGGTCGCGTCACCAAGTTCGCGCGCTTGACCCTGGACCAGTGCCGGGATGCTAGCGAACTTCTCGTCACAACGCATGGATCATTCGCTTTCTACGGGGTTGCTTGGAGAGA
>JAOPXA010000244.1 GCA_025965395.1 Nocardioidaceae bacterium
GCAGGTGAGACCGCCCGATCCGGCGCCTGCCTCGACGACCTTGGCGCCCGGGAAGATATCGGCCATGACCACGATCTGCGCGGCGTCCTTGGGGTAGATGATGGCCGCCCCACGGGGCATCGACGAGACATACTCATGAAGCAAAGGCCGAAAGACTTGGTAAGGGGCACCCAGCGACGAGTTGATGACGATGCCCTCGGGACGACCGATCAAGTCATCATGAAAGATCTGCCCCTTCTTGGTGTGAAAGACCTTCGCGACCTCGAGCTGGATGTTGTGCTTGCGTCCCTTCGGATCTTCGAGCCGGACCCAATCCCCGGCGCGCATGTCTCCGCGCCGTTTGCCGGACAGATCACTCATGAAGCTCCTTTTCGATGGGCGTCCTCGACAGCGGATGCATCGAGGACGCCGTACAGCGAGCCGTCTGGCTCGACCAACCGGTAGTGGCGTGAGGGGGTGGTGCTGAGCGCGAGCAGCAAGGCGGGGCCTTCGATGTCTGCCTGAAGCGCGGGCATGGTGAGGTCTGCGGTGACGCCTGTGCGCGCCAGCCCGCGTGCGTACAAGCGTGGGACTGTCTCGCGATGGAGAATCCTTTGCTGAAGCGAAGAGGCATCGACCTGCGGTGCGCGCGCATACTTCTTGCGTCGTTGAGCGTGGTGCAGCGCTTCCGACGAGCCCGTCCAAAGGAACGCGGCCACCAATGACATGACAGCCAGATTGATGACGTGCGGGCGTGGCGGGTTGAGCAGATCAATCAAGGAGTAGACGACTACGGCGGCAGCAATAAGGCGGCCGAGCCACGCGACGATGATGGTGGCGCCGTCGCGGTCGCCCGTCACGCCCCAGACAATGCCGCGCAGGGCGTGCCCGCCATCAAGCGGCAGCCCAGGCAAGATGTTGACGATCGCGACGATCAGGTTGATGAAGGCGAGGTTGATGATGATCTCCGCGGCATCGCCCGTAGCTACCGAACCGACATAGCCGGCCACTGCGGCGACCGCGAGGGAGGCCGCAGGGCCTGCGAAAGCGATGAGAAACTCTTGAACGGGTCGCTTGGACTCCCCTTCGATGACCGTCTCGCCGCCCATGAAGTGGAGCGTGATGTAGTGGACACGCATGCGATAGGCCCGAGCGACGAAGAAGTGCGCCAACTCGTGGATGAGGACCGAGATGTAGAGGGCGATCGCGAGCACTCCGCCGAGCAGATACCCGTTGGTCTCTGACTCATACGAAAAGCGCGGCGCAAACACATAGGCCAGTAGCAGGCCCATCAAGAGCAGCGACGGACGCGCATAGACGCCAATGCCGGAGATCCGGAAGAGGCGGTAGGCCCCCTGAGGGGCTTGAGGGGCTTGAGAGTGTCCGGGTTCGGGCATGGACGTCACGGTCCGCTACTGGAGCGCAGCACGGTGTCCATGACAGCCTGGACGTCGGCGATCGAATGACCCGCAAGCCCATCCCAGTGTGCGTGACCCAACGACTCCGGCACATGTGCGTAGTTGGGAAGCATGATCGTCGTACAACCTGCGGCGAAAGCCGATGTGCCTCCCGTGGGCGAGTCCTCGAAGGCAACGCAATTGCGGGGATCGACCTCGAGAGCACGGGCGGCCGCGAGATAGGGCTCTGGATCAGGCTTGGGTGCAGAGACTTCGTCTCCGGTGATGATGACGTCGAAGACCGGAAGCGCGGCCTCGATCGCGTCGGTCATGATGCGGTAGGACATGGTGACGAGCGCCATCGGGATCTCGGCCTCGACGCATGCCTCCAGCATCTCGACTGCACCCGGTCGCCAGGGAATCCCCTCACCGAGGGCAGCTACCATCTCAGCGACGAGCTCCTCGACGATCGCGTCGACCGGATCGCTCAGACCCATTCGTTCCTTGATGTAGGTGCCTGAGCTGTGCAGGCTCCTCCCCACCAGCGCGAGGCCGTCTTCGTGGGTCCATTCGGCACCGTGACGAGCAGCCAGCTGGAACTCAGCCTTCATCCAGAGGGGCTCGGTGTCCACGAGGGTTCCATCGAGATCCCAAAGGACTGCAGCAATCGTCGTCACAGAGCAAGCCTAGGCGTCGCATGCCGGAATGTGACACGCGCGGCAAACGTTACCCATGGATGACACAATGGCCATTCGCCGTTTCCTACCCTCCGAAGGACCTGTCTTGCCTGTTTCGCAGCACGTCCGACCAGACGCCACAGCCGAGTTGGCTGGCGCTCTGGCTGCACGCATCCTGATCCTGGATGGCGCAATGGGGACGATGATCCAACGCGAGAAGTTCTCGGAGCAGGACTACCGAGGCGAACGGTTCAAGGACTGGCCGAGTGATGTCCAGGGCAACAACGATCTCCTGTCCTTGACCCAACCCGACACGATCCGCAGCATCCACCGCGAATACCTCGCCGCGGGCGCCGACTTCGTCGAGACCAATACGTTCAATGCGCAGAAGATTTCCATGGCCGACTACGGCATGGAAGAACTCGCGTATGAGCTGAATTTCGAGTCAGCTCGCCTCGCACGCCTTGAGTGCGATGCGATGACGGCCTCTACGCCGGAGCGGCCGCGCTATGTCGTAGGAGCGTTGGGACCCACCAACCGCACCGCGTCGATCTCGCCCGACGTCAACGACCCCGGCAAGCGCAACGTCACGTTCGACGAACTTGCCGACGCCTACCTCGAGCAGGCGAACGGACTCGTCGACGGGGGCGCGGATGTCCTGATCATCGAGACCATCTTCGACACGCTCAACGCCAAGGCGGCGATCTTTGCTGTGGAGACGCTGTTCGAGGAGCGTGGACGGCGTTGGCCGATCATCATCTCGGGCACGATCACCGACGCCTCGGGCCGCACGCTGTCGGGTCAGGTCACCGAGGCGTTCTGGAACTCCGTCCGTCACGCACGGCCCCTCCTGATCGGTCTCAACTGCGCCCTTGGCGCCGACGAGATGCGTCCCTACTTGGCCGAGCTGTCTCGCATCGCCGATTGCTTCGTCTCCTGCTACCCCAACGCCGGCTTGCCCAACGCGTTCGGCGAGTACGACGAGAACCCCGACCAGACTGCTTCGATCGTGCAGGAATTTGCCACGAGCGGCCTGGTCAATGTGCTCGGCGGATGTTGCGGCACCACGCCTGAGCACATTGCGGCGATCGCGGCTCTCGTCGAGGGCAAGTCCCCACGCATACCTCCGGCGATTCGCAGCGCTTTGCGCCTGTCTGGCCTGGAGCCGGTCAACATCTTCGAGGAAACCCTGTTCG
Source organism: Nocardioidaceae bacterium (assembly GCA_025965395.1). Classification (GTDB taxonomy): domain Bacteria; phylum Actinomycetota; class Actinomycetes; order Propionibacteriales; family Nocardioidaceae; genus JAOPXA01. The sequence goes on from JAOPXA010000244.1 coordinate 3,250, forward strand.
TCAACGTCGGCGAACGCACCAACATCACGGGGTCGGCGAAGTTCCGCAACCTCATCAAGGCTGGCGACTACACGACGGGCCTTTCCGTCGCTCGCCAACAGGTGGAGGCAGGCGCCCAGGTCATCGACGTCAACATGGACGAGGGCATGATCGATGGCCTCGCGGCGATGGACAGGTTCGTCAAGCTCATCGCGACCGAGCCCGACATCTGTCGCGTGCCGATGATGATCGACTCCTCCAAGTGGGAGGTCATCGAGGCGGGCCTCAAGTGCGTCCAAGGCAAGTCGATCGTCAACTCGATCTCCCTCAAGGAAGGCGAGGAGAAGTTCGTACGCGAAGCGCGACTCTGCCGCAAGTACGGTGCCGCGGTCGTCGTCATGGCGTTCGACGAGGACGGTCAGGCCGACAACCTCGAGCGGCGCAAACAGATCTGTCGCCGTGCCTACGACATCTTGGTGGACCAGGTCGGTTTCCCCGCCGAAGACATCATCTTCGACCCCAACTGCTTCGCGGTCGCCACGGGCATCGAGGAGCACGCCAACTACGGGGTCGACTACATCGAAGCGACGCGTTGGATCAAGCACAATCTGCCGGGCGCTCTCGTCTCCGGTGGCGTCTCCAACGTCTCGTTCTCCTTCCGCGGCAACAATCCCGTGCGCGAAGCCATCCACGCCGTGTTCCTCTATCACGCGATTCAGGCCGGCATGGACATGGGAATCGTCAACGCCGGTGCCCTCGTTGTCTACGACGAGGTCGATCCTGAGCTCCGCACCCGCATCGAGGACGTCATCCTCAACCGGACCCCGCAGGGACCCGGCACGCCGACTGATCGACTGCTGGAGATTGCACCCGACTTCGCTGGTGACGGCTCGGTGCGCGAAGTCGCGACCGAGGAGTGGCGCTCGCTTCCGGTGGGTGAGCGGATCACGCACGCCCTCGTGAAGGGGCTCGACGAGTTCGTTACTGAAGACACCGAAGAGCTTCGGGCACTCATCAGCAGCCGCGGTGGACGGCCGATCGAGGTCATCGAAGGCCCGCTCATGAGCGGCATGAACGTCGTGGGTGACCTGTTCGGCTCGGGCAAGATGTTCCTCCCCCAGGTCGTGAAATCCGCTCGAGTCATGAAAAAGGCCGTGGCCTACCTGATCCCCTTCATCGAGGCGGAGAAGCAGCCCGGCGACGTCGAGCGCAGCAACGGCAAGATCGTCATGGCGACCGTCAAGGGCGACGTGCACGACATCGGCAAGAACATCGTCGGCGTCGTCCTGCAGTGCAACAACTACGACGTCGTCGATCTCGGCGTCATGGTGCCTGCACAGAAGATTCTCGAGGCGGCCAAGGCTGAGGGCGCCGACGTCATCGGGCTTTCGGGGCTCATCACGCCGTCACTCGACGAGATGGTCAACTTCGCGACCGAGATGGAACGCCAAGGGTTCGACATACCGCTGCTCATCGGCGGCGCAACGACGTCGCGCGCGCATACGGCCGTCAAGGTTGCCCAGAAGTATCACGGACCGGTGATCTGGGTGAAGGATGCGTCCCGGTCGGTGCCTGTCGTGGCTGCCCTGCTGTCGGACGAACAACGACCCGCCCTGCTCGCTGACGTGCTGGCCGACTACGAATCGTTGCGCGAACGCCATGCAGCCAAGGTCGGCAGCCGTCCGCTCCTCAAGATCGAGGATGCGCGCGCCAACAAGACTCCCGTCGACTGGAATTCCTACGTGCCTCCCAAGCCAGCGGCCATCGCTGAGGGTGCGTCGAGCTTCGTCAAGACGTTCACTGACTACCCGATCGAGGAGTTGCGCCAGTACATCGACTGGCAGCCGTTCTTCAATGCCTGGGAGATGAAGGGCAAGTTCCCTGACATCCTCAACAACCCCGCATCGGGCGAGGCGGCGCGCAAGCTGTGGGACGACGGGCAAGTGATGCTTGACCAGATCATCGCCGAGGGTTGGCTGCACGCCAACGGAATCATCGGGCTGTTCCCGGCCAACACGGTCAGCGACGACGACATCGAGGTCTACGCCGACGATTCCCGCACCGAGCTGCTGACGACCCTGCGTACGGTCCGCCAGCAGGGCGAGCACCGCGAAGGCATACCCCACCGAGCCTTGGCCGACTACGTGGCGCCCAAGGAGACAGGCTTGAGCGACTATGTCGGAGCCTTTGCCGTGACGGCGGGACTCGGCGGCGGCGACAAGATCGCCGAGTTCAAGGCCGATCTTGACGACTACAGCGCCATTTTGCTCGAATCACTCGCAGATCGCCTTGCGGAGGCATTCGCTGAGCGTATGCACGAGCGTGTTCGCAAGGAGTTCTGGGCACACCAGCCTGACGAGTCCCTCGACAACGAGGCGCTGATTGCCGAAAAGTACCAAGGCATTCGGCCAGCCCCGGGCTATCCCGCCTGCCCTGAGCACACCGAAAAGGCGACGCTGTGGTCGCTGCTCGACGTTCAGGCCAAAACGGGCATCGAGCTGACCGAGTCCATGGCGATGTGGCCCGGCGCTGCGGTGAGCGGTTTCTACTTCTCGCACCCGCAGTCCCAGTACTTCGTGGTCGGCCGGATGGGGCGCGATCAGGTCGAGGACTACGCCAAGCGCAAGGGCTGGACCATGAAGGAAGCCGAACGCTGGCTGTCTCCCAACCTCGGCTACGAGCCCGAAGACTGATTCGGCTCTGTGCGTTGCTCCAGAACATCCACCCGCTCTGAACTAGGCTGATCACGTGAACCCCGAGGAACCGATCCCCGACCTCAACAATCCGTGGATCATTGCGGCCTTCGAAGGGTGGAACGATGCTGGAGATGCCGCAACGGGCGTCATCGATCACCTCCTCGAGCACTGGGATGCGAGGGTTCTCGTCGAGCTTGACCCCGAGGAGTTCTACGACTTCCAGATGAATCGCCCCCAGGTGGGATTCGATGAGAGCGACGGCGTCTACATCGAGTGGCCGACCACGATCGTCTACTACGCGAGTCCCCCGGGTTCGGACCGCGACGTTCTGCTGATCCGTGGGCTCGAGCCCAACATGCGGTGGCGCAAGTTCGCCTCGACGTTGATGGGGATCGCCGAGCTCGCGGGCGCCCAAGACCTCATTGCGCTCGGCGCGCTGCTCGCTGACACTCCGCATACGCGGCCAGTGCCTTTGACCGGCACGACGACGGACCAAGACCTAGCGATTCGGCTGAATCTGGCGCCTTCGCGCTACTCCGGCCCGATCGGCATCAGCACGGTGCTCAGCCACGCCGCGTCAGACCAGGGGCTTCGTACGTTGTCTCTGTGGGCGGCTATCCCGCATTACCTCGCCGAACCGCCGTGCCCCAAGGCAACGCTGGCGTTGCTGAGTCGCGTCGAGGATGCCATGGGCATCACGTTGCCCGAGGGAGACCTCGCCGAAGAGGCTCAGGCCTGGCAGCGAGGCGCCGACAGCTTGTCGGAGAGCGATGACGAGATTGCCGAGTACGTCAATTCGCTGGAGAACGAGAAGGACACGAGCGACCTCCCTGAGGCCTCAGGCGACGCGATCGCTCGGGAGTTCGAGCGCTACTTGCGCCGCCGCAACCACGACGACGACGAACTCTGACCCATACACCCCACCTCCGCTGGCGGAACCAAAATGGTTGGGTTTTTGCCTCACGAGCGACCATATTGGTTCCGCCAGCGGAGGTGGGTGGGGTTAGAGGCGTATGCCGAGCAGCGCGTCGAGGGCTGCCGTGACGAGCAGGGGGCCCTGGGGGTCGGTCGTGGACGTGTCTGCGGCCCAGGCATCGACGGCTGCCAGTGCGGCGGGTGCATCCAGGTCCGACGCCAGTGCAGCCCTGATGGCAGCAACGACCGGAGCGCCCGGCGCGGTTGCTTCGCGCACGGCCGCATCGAGCCAACGATCGAGGCGTGCGGAGGCGTGAACGATATCTTCGTTCGTCCACTCCCAGTTGTCACGGTAGCGGTGGCCTAGCAGCGCGAGGCGGATGGCGCGTGGGTCGAACCCCTCGGCCCGCAGCGCCGACACCAGGACGAGGTTGCCCTTGGACTTCGACATCTTCTCGCCCTCATAGCCCACCATGCCCGCATGGACGTATGACTGCGCGAACGGCGCGTCGAGGGCGACCCGCGCCTCGGAGGCAGACATCTCGTGATGCGGAAAGATCAGATCCGATCCGCCGCCTTGGATGTCGAAGTCCGCACCCAGATAGCGGAGCGCGATCGAGGAGCACTCGATGTGCCAGCCTGGCCGGCCTCGACCAAGACGGGTGTCCCAGGCCGGCTCTCCGGGCCGCTCGGCCTGCCAAAGAAGACAGTCGAGGGGGTGCTGCTTGCCCGGACGGTCGGGGTCTCCCCCGCGTTCACCGAAGATCGCGAGCATCGCGGACTCATCAAGTCTCGAGACCGAGCCGAATGATTTGTCGCTGTGTACGGAGAAGTACAGGTCGTCATCGACCGCGTAGACCGCTCCATGCTCGCGCAGCTTCTCGACGAGCTCGACCACGAGATCGATTGCTTCGACCGCACCGATGTAGAAGGCGGGCGGTATCACCGCAAGTGCCGTCATGTCTTCACGGAACAGCTGGATCTCTCGCTCGGCGAGGTCGGTCCACAGCTCGCCGGTGGCGTTGGCACGCTCGAGGAGCGGGTCATCGACGTCGGTCACGTTCTGTGTGTAGATGACCTCGAGGCCACGGTCGCGCCAGACCCGCTGGATCAGGTCGAACGTCATGTAGGTGGCCGCGTGACCCATGTGCGTCGCGTCGTACGGGGTGATGCCACACACATAGAGCCGCGCGGAGGTGGCCGGGTCGATTGTCTTGAGGGATTGACTCTGGGTGTCGAAGATCTTCAGTGCGGGACCTGTTCCGAGACCCAGATCGCTCAGTTCGGGCACCGAGGGGGCCTGCCAGCTACGCATGGTCAGAGCCTAGCCGTAGCGTCGATGCGGCATGCCTACGGTCGGTTCCACGGGCGCGACCGCACAATAGGAAGCGTGATTATCGATTGCGCGGCATATCGCGATGGCGTACGCACTGACACCAGTCCCCATGCAGCCTCGCTCAACGATGCCCTGGCCAGCCTTGACGATGACCATGACTTCATCTGGATCGGCATGCACGACCCGACGCTCTCTGAGCTCCAGCAGATCGCCGAACCGCTCAAGCTGCATCCCCTGGCGGTCGAGGATGCGATCGAGGCGCACCAACGCACCAAGGTCGAGCGCTACTCCGACCACCTGTTCCTCTCGATCCGCACGGTGACCTACAACGCCGATGCCGTCGAGACGGCGGAGGTGAGCATGTTCCTCGGCGAGAAATACCTGCTCACCGTGCGCCACGGTAATGGCCACGACCTCAAGCGCGTCCGCGCTAGAGCTGAGAAGAATGCGGACCTGCTCGGCCACGGTGCGACGGCGGCCATGCATGCGATCCTGGACTCGATCGTTGACGAGTACGAGAAAGTCGCCGCCGAGCTAGAGATCGATGTGCAGGAAGTCGAGCAGTCGGTCTTCTCGATCTCGCGCACCAACGACGCCGGCCGCATCTACGCGCTCAAGCGCGAGACGCTCGAGTTCCGTCGAGCAGTGCTCCCTTTGAAGGAGCCCATGATCCGCTTCAGCCAAGGCGTCGTCGCCGAGGAGGCGCGACCCTTCTTCCGCGACATCGCCGACCACCTCGTGCGCGTCGCCGAAGCGATTGAATCCATCGAGAAGTTGCTCGAAAACGCACTACAGGCGCACTTGGCGCAGCTGAGCGTTCAACAGAACGAAGACATGCGCAAGCTCACCGCAGGTGCGACGCTGTTTGCCGTGCCGACCGCGATCGCCGGCATCTATGGGATGAACTTCGAGCACATGCCCGAACTGACGTGGCGGTACGGCTATCCGCTCGCGCTGCTCGTGATTGCGAGTCTGTGTGCCTACATCTACTGGCGGTTCAAGCGTTCCGGCTGGCTGTAGGACAGGTCGATCTGAACGTCAGCTGACGACGACGATCGACCCGATCGCACCGGTGGCCACCAGGATCAGGACGAGGATGCCCAGTCCGATGCGATAGATGACGAACGGTGCGTATGACTTGCGGCTCACGTATTCGAGAAGCCAGTGGATCACGGCGAGTCCCACGATGAAGGAGATGACCGTCGCGACGATCGTCGGCCCGGTTCCGTAGGCGTTGGTCTGGTCCGAGATGTCCTTGATGTTGAAGATGCCTGCGCCGAGTACGGCGGGAATCGCGAGCAGGAACGCATACCGTGTCGCGGCCCGGCGCTCGTAGCCCAAGAAAAGGCCCATGCTGATGGTGCCACCGGACCGAGATACGCCCGGGAACAGCGCGCAAGCCTGTGCAAGTCCAAAGAGCACCGCGTCGCGCATCGTCAGCTGTTCGATCGTCTTCGTCTTGCGCCCGATGCGCTCGGCGAGCCCCAGGATGAGACCGAACACGATGAGGGCGACCGCGATGAGGGCCACACGGCGGAACTCGTGCTTGATCGTGTCTTGGAACACGAGGCCAAGCAGGACGATGGGGATCGATCCCACGATCACGAACCAGCCCATGCGCCATTCGTGGCTTGTGCGTGCCTCGGCGTGGAAGAGTCCTCGCAACCAGCCACCGGCGATCGCGACGATGTCACGCCAAAAATAAATGACGACCGCGAGCTCCGTGCCGATCTGCACCACCGCCGTGAATGCGGCGCCTGGATCGTCCCAACCAAAGAACTTGGGGAAGATCGCCAGGTGAGCGCTGCTGGACACCGGAATGAACTCGGTGAGGCCCTGGATGATGCCCAGGACGACTGCTTTGAAAAGATCCACGGTGCGAGCCTAGCGACGAACTTTGTCGGCCCCCACTAGCCTTGCCGTATGGAGTTGCGGCGACTCGGTCACACGGGCCTCGAAGTCTCCTGCCTTGCCCTCGGGACCATGGGGTGGGGCGAGTCCACCGACCAGCATGAGGCGCGGGACATCCTCGGCATCTACCGAGACGCGGGCGGCACCTTGATCGACACTGCCTGGGCCTACGGCGATGGCTCCTCCGAGACGCTAGTCGGTCAGTTGGTCGCTGAGGCTGGTGCCCGCGACGACGTGGTCCTGGCCACCAAGGCAGGGCTCCTGATGCGCGGCGACCGGCGTCGCGACGCCTCTCGCCGTACGTTGCTCACTCAGCTGGACCAATCTCTCGAGCGTCTGCAGACCGACCACGTCGACCTCTGGCAGGTGCACATCTGGGACGACGCCACTCCCCTGCACGAGACCTTGTCGGCGCTCAGCTATGCCGTTCAGTCGGGCCGTGCACGCTACGTCGGCATCTCCAACTACACCGGATGGCAGACGGCTTACGCCCATACGCTTCTTGGCTCGCGCGCCGAGCCGGTCACCCTCGCCAGCACGCAGGTCGAGTATTCGCTGCTCAACCGCGCGATCGAGCCCGAAGTGGCCCCGGCCGTCGAGGAATTGGGTATGGGCATGCTTGCCTGGTCGCCGCTAGGCCGCGGGGTCCTGACGGGCAAGTATCGGCATGGCATACCGGGTGATTCGCGGGCTGCGACGTCCCACATGGACCGGTTCGTGACACCGTATCTCGAGGGAACTTCGCGGTCCATCGTCGAAGCGGTCGCCCGCGCAGCCGACGGGCTTCAGCTCTCGTGTGGCGAGGTCGCGCTGGCCTGGGTGCTGGGTCGGCCCGGCGTCACCTCGGCCGTCATCGGGGCGCGCACGGCGACTCAGCTCAAAGGTTCGCTCCAGGCTGAGCAGGTGACTTTGCCCCCCGCTATCGTTCAAGCACTCGATGACGTTTCGGAGGTGGCGCGCTAGTGGAATGGGAGTTCTGGAGGTTCTCGTTGGGCCGCCATCACTCGCGCAATGCGGTGCGCCAGATGCTCACTCACGCGGCTGAGTATCAGGGGTGGGAGCTTGATCGCGTCCGGATCGACTCCGATGGTGAACGCAAGATCATCCTTCGCCGCAAGGTTATCCGCATGCGCAGCACTTTGTAGGGCTGAGAACTCGGCTCAGACAAGTCCGAGGAACGTGTCGAAGACCCGAGATCCGAATTCAAGCGAATCGATCGGGACGCGCTCGTCGACGCCGTGGAAGAGTGCGGTGAAGTCTAGGTCGGCGGGAAGCCGCAGCGGAGCAAAGCCATACGACGTGATGCCGAGCTTGCTCCACGCCTTGGCGTCCGTGCCGCCTGACATGACAAAGGGCGCGATATGCGCCTCTGGGTCCTCACTGTGCAGCGCGACGGTCATTGCGTCGACGAGGTCGCCAGCGAAGGCATACTCCAAGGCGATGTCCTGGATGTAGGGTTCGACGCGAACCTCAGTGCCGACGAGGCCCTGGATGGCGGGCAAAAACGTGTCAGCGTGGCCAGGGAGGTAGCGACCGTCGACATACGCCACGGCCTCACCGGGAATGACGTTGTGCTTGTATCCGGCCTGCAACATGGTCGGGTTGGTCGAGTTGCGGACGCCGGCGCCCAGCATGCGCACGGCGGGCCCAAAGTGCTCGAGCAGCACATCGGGGTCCGTAGAGTCGCTGCCTGTTAGTTCACGGACCTTGGCGAGCAGCAGTTGCATCGACGGGCCAGGGTCGGCCGGCCATGGGTGTTCGCCGAGAGTCACGAGTGCCCGCGCCAAATGCGTGATGGCGTTGTCGGAATTCTTCATCGAGCCGTGCCCGGCGGTGCCTTGGGCCGTCAGCCGCATCCAGGCGATCCCCTTCTCGCCAGTCTCCACGAGATAGAGGCGTTTGCCGCCCACCACCGTGGAGAACCCACCGACCTCGCCGATCGCTTCGGTCAGACCTTCAAACAGTTCAGGGTGGTGGTCGACGAGCCAGTGAGCGCCAAGGACTCCCCCGGCCTCTTCATCGGCGGCGAAGACGAGCGTGATCGGACGATCGGGGATCGCGCCGGCTCGTTGGCGTGCTCGCACGACGGACAGCAGCATCGCGTCGAAGTCCTTCATGTCGACCGCGCCGCGACCGATGACGTAACCATCTGAGATTTCGGCGGCAAAGGGGTCGAACTTCCAGTCGGAAGCCTGGGCGGGCACGACGTCGAGGTGACCGTGCAGCAGGAGCCCCCCGCGCGACGAGTTTTGGTTGCCCCATCGTGCAACTAGGGTTGCCCGGCCGGTTTGAGACTCGAAGATCTCGGACTCGATGCCGACGTCGCTGAGCGACGCGGCGACATACTCCGCTGCCTTGCGCTCCCCCGGACCCGAGCTGTCACCGAAGTTCGAGGTGTCGATACGGATCAGGTCGCGACAGATCTCGACTACGTCAGCGGCTGGGTCGTAGGAGGCTCGGTCTACAGAGGTGGGCATGTCCCCATACTAAGAGTCCGCGAGCAGGCCTGACACGACGCGACCGAAGAGAACCTTGCTGACCAGGGTGCTGGGCCGCTCAAGGAAGCGCGGGCCCGCCAGCGTGGCATCTTCGCGCCACACGACGTCACAACCGCTAGGCGACGACGTTACCGTGACCTCAGCCCATCCCGTGACAACCTTGCCCTCCTTCTCGATGCGACAGAAGCCGCGCCCGCCGTCCGTCGGCGGCTCCCACACCGTGACCCGCATCGGATCGTCGAAGCCGAGACGCGCGACGCCCGTACGCGCGATGAAGAGCGTCCCGACGCCCTCGTGTGTCGGGCCTTCGCGGTGAATCTTGGTGAAGGGAACGTGCTTCCCGTGGGCCTCCCAGAGCGTCAGGCGGCGCCAGGCCTCTTCAGCAGTTAGCGAGCTGGTGCGAGTGATCTCAATGAGCGCCATACCGCGAGCATAAGTGCGGGGCTAGGCTTTTGCTTGTCTCGATTCTTTAGGAGTGCCGGTGCCGAGAACTATGCCATTCACGTCTGTCAGCGATGTCGCGGTGCGACTCGAGGCTGCAGGCTACCTG
>JAOPXA010000256.1 GCA_025965395.1 Nocardioidaceae bacterium
GGCTGGCCTTGCGTACGTGCTTGGCGAAGCTCCGCATGATGAAGAACAGTGCGACGCACAGCGCGATCACGATGGCGAAGGCGACCCAGCCGGGCTTCACCTGGTCTTCGTCGAGCACGAGCAATACGTCTAGGGAACTCATACCCCCACCTTATCCCGTCCGCTCGCGAGTCACTCACGGTCGCTCTCGAGTCACGTGCGGCGGGTGGCGAGTCACGTGTGGCGCGCTCAGACGGTACGTCAGCGACTCGCGACTCACCGTCAGCGACTCGCGACTCGCCGCGAGCGACTCGCGAGCGGTCTAGCGGAGGCCGGCGAACAGGTCCGTCTCGGGGATCGACGTCTCGACCTTGGACTCGACCAGTTGGAAGTCCTCCGTCGGCCAGGTGTCGGCCTGGATCTCGTGCGGGATCGCGAACCACCAACCATCGGGATCGATCTGCGTCGCGTGAGCCAGCAGCGCCCGGTCACGCACCGGGAAGTAGGCGGCGCACTCGACCTGCGTCGTGAGGCGAGCCTCGTCCTCTGGCTTGCGCTCCCAGTCCTTGAAGCGCTCGGCGTACGGGTTCTCCAGACCGTGCTCCTCCATGGCCTTGCCGATGGCCTCCATACGCTTCCAGCTCCAGCCGAGGTGGTAGTACAGCTTGGAGACCTGCCACGGCTCGCCACAATCGGGATACCGGTCAGGATCGGACGCCGCCTCGTAGGCATACACGCTGATCTCGTGGCACTTGATGTGATCGGGGTGCGGGTAGCCGCCGTTCTCGTCGTACGTTGTCAGGACGTGCGGCTTGAACGACCGGATAAGCCTGACCAACGGCTCCGCGGCCTCTTCGAGCGGCACCAGCGCGAAGCACCCCTCGGGCAGCGGCGGCTTCGGATCGCCTTCGGGCCAGCCGGAGTCGACAAACCCGAGCCAGTCCTGCTTGATGCCCAAGATCTGACGCGCCCGCTCCATCTCGTCGCGCCGGATCTCACCGATCAGCTCGGGGTTGTCGATGATGCCCGGATGCTCGAAGCTCGGGTTGAGGATCGAGCCGCGCTCGCCACCTGTGCACGTCGCGACATGGACATCGATGCCCTCGGCGACGTACTTGGCCGTCGACGCCGCGCCCTTGCTCGACTCGTCGTCTGGGTGCGCGTGCACATGCATCAGACGTAGGTGATCGACCACGATTTCCTCTTCCAAGCTCAGGGACTTTGCGAGCATGAGCGACACTGTTGGCATGTCGTCTTCGCCCGGGTCCGATCTTTCCACCAGCCGGTATGGCCGGAGCGACCGCCCACGTTGGTTGCGGACGACCGGCATCGCCCTCGCGCTGGTGGTTGCCACTGCATGGGCCATGTGGGCAGCACTCGGACAAAGCAATCAACCCGTCTCGTACCAACTTCATTCCTACGACGTGGTCTCCGAGAGCCAGATCACGCTGAAGGTCGAGTTGCACCGTGATGACCCCTCAAAGCCGGCGACATGCAGCGTCTACGCCCAGGCGAATGACCATTCCACAGTCGGCGAGAAGACCTTCGACGTGCCGCCGTCGACTGACAAGACGGTGTTTGCCGACACGACTCTGCAGACCGAACGCCGTGCCGTGACGGGCCTCGTCCGACGCTGCGAACTGGCCAACTGACCCGCGCGATTGCAGCGAATACGCCTCGCGGAAGCCTCACGACAGTGCTAACCTCGAACATTCACCCCGGGCACCTGCTCGGGGTGCAGCACGTAGTGAGGAGCCACGTATGAGCGAGCAAACTCAAGAAACGATCTGGGTGACTCAAGAGGCCTACGACCGTCTGACGTCCGAGCTCGACAACCTTCGAGGCCCCGTACGCACGGAGATCACGCAGAAGATCGCCGACGCGCGCGACGAAGGCGACCTCAAGGAGAATGGCGGCTACCACGCCGCTCGCGAGGAGCAGGGCAAGACCGAGGCCCGCATCCGCCAGCTCGAGTCCCTCCTCAACCGTGCGGTCGTTGGCGAGCAGCGCGCCGATGACGGCATCGTCCAGGCCGGAATGATCGTGAGCATCACGTTCAAGGGCGACAAGACGGTGGAGACCTTCATGCTGGGCTCCCGCGAGCTGCTCACGCTCGACGACTCGGTCGACCTGAGCGTCTACTCCCCCGAATCCCCGCTAGGCGCGTCGCTCATGGGCAAGTCGAAGGGCGACACCGCGACGTACGAGGCTCCGAACGGCAAAGAGATCACCGTGACGATCGTCGACGCCAAGCCGTTCACGGGCTGACACGTGCCCCCCGCCTCCGGTGGGGGAACCAATATGGTCGCTTGTCGAGCAAAATCTCCACCATATTGGTTCCCCCAGCGGGGGCTAGAGGCTGTCGCCCAGGTCGTAGCCGAGCTCCCCGAGACGCTTCTTGACCAGCTCGCGATGCTCGATGCCGCGCGTTGCCACCTGCATCTGGACCTCGACCTGATCGACGCCCATGGAGGCCGACGCGCGATCGTGATGGATGTTGAGCACGTTGAGCTGCATCGCGGCGAGGTCGGTCAACAGCCGCATCAGCTCACCCGGACGGTCGCTGATCCGGACGCGGAACATCAAAAACCGTCCCGCCGCGGCGAGCCCGTGCCGGATCACCTGGAGCAGGATCAGCGAGTCGATGTTGCCGCCCGACAAGATCGGGACGACCGGCCCCTCAAAGCGCCGCGGCGACTCGAGCAACGCCGCAACACCGGCCGCGCCCGACGGCTCGACAAGCATCTTGGCCCGCTCCAGCAGCAGGAGGAGCGACTGGCTCATCGACTCCTCCCCCACCGTCACGACCTCGTCGACCAGTTCGGAAACCAACGCGTACGTGAGGTCGCCAGGGCGGCCCACCGCAATGCCATCGGCCATGGTCGCGCCGAGCTGGATCTCATACGGCGCGCCCTGCTGCAGCGACTCGGGGAAGGCGGCAGCGCGCTCGGCCTGCACGCCCACGACCTTGATCTCGGGGTACTTGGTACGGATCGCCGCCACTCCCGCGGCTAACCCGCCTCCACCGAGCGGCACCAGGATCGTACGGACGTCGGGCACCTGCTCCAAGATCTCGAGGGCCACCGTGCCCTGCCCGGCGATGACGTCACTGTGGTCGAACGGATGGATGAAGATCGCGCCCGTCTTGGCGGCGAATTCTTGCGCAGCGACGAGAGCCGTGCTGATGTTGGGTCCGGCGAACTCGACGTGCGCGCCATATCCCTGCGTCGCAGCGACCTTGGGGATCGCGGCGCCATCGGGCATGAAGATCGTCGCCTTGGCCCTGAGCAGCGACGCGGCCAGCGCCACGCCCTGAGCATGGTTGCCGGCGCTCGCCGCAACGACGCCTTGGGCACGCTCCTCGGAGGTCAGCCGAGCGAGGCGCACATACGCTCCCCGCGGCTTGAAGGAGCCGGTCCGCTGGAGGTTTTCGCACTTCAGATAGACGTCGGTGCCGGCAAGGTCGGACAGCCAACGCGAGAAGGTCGCCGGGGTTGTCACGGGGAAGTCGCCCAGCACGTCGCGGGCGGCCAGGAGATCGTCGTAGTCCACGACATCAGCCTAGTCCTCGCGTGCCGTTCCAACATTTGGTTGTAAGACGCAACTAGTCGTATGCTTGCAGCGTGCACCTAAATGGCCAGGACGAGCCGAAAACCCCCGCCGACGCCATCATGTATTTCATGATGAAACTCAGTCGGCGCGTGCGGGCCCGGCAGACCGGTGACGCCATCGATCCGGCCTATCTTCCGCTGCTCTACTCGCTCAAGATGTCCGGCGCGGTCCGACTGAGCGACTTCGCCGAATCGACCAGCCTCGACGCCTCCACGATCAGCCGCCATGTCGGCCACCTGCTCGATCTTGGCCTCATCCTGCGCAGCGCCGACCCCGACGACGGCCGGGTCCGTCTCGTGCAGATCTCGCCCCTCGGCGTCAAGCACCTCACCAAGACGCTGCACCATCGCCGCGCGGCCCTCGACGAAGCCATGGCCGACTGGTCGCCCGAGGACGGCGAAGACCTCCGTCGCCTGCTCATCCGCCTCTCTCAATCGCTCACGCCTCAGCCACTCACACCCACCACTGCCCGCGACGACGAACGAGTTGCCCCATGACCGAAAGCACGCCCCCCATCGCCACCCCGGAGTCCGCCTACCTGTCCCACCGCCAAATCTTGGTGGTGTTGAGCGGCCTCATGGCCGGTATGTTCCTCGCCGCGCTCGACCAGAGCATCGTGGGCACCGCGCTCCCCCAGATCACCTCCGACCTCAAGGGTCTCGACAAGCTCAGCTGGGTCGTCACCGCCTACCTCTTGACGTCGACGGCGGCCACACCCCTGTGGGGCAAGATCTCCGACCTGTATGGGCGCCGCAACATCTTCCAGGCGGCCATCGTGACCTTCCTGGTGGGTTCGCTGCTCTGCGGCTTCTCGCGCAACATCGAGGAACTCATAGCCTTCCGCGCCCTCCAAGGCATCGGCGGCGGCGGCCTGATGGCGCTCGCGCTGGCCACGATCGGCGACATCGTGCCGCCCCGCGAGCGCGGCCGCTACATGGGTTACATGGGCGCCGTGTTCGGCACGTCGAGCGTCCTCGGACCCGTCCTCGGCGGCTTCTTCGCCGAAGGCCCTGGGTGGCAGTGGATCTTCTGGATCAACATCCCGATCGGCATCGCCGCCCTCACCGTGACGAGCATCGCGCTCAAGCTCCCGCACACACGTCGCGAGCACACGATCGACTACCTCGGTGCGGCCGTGCTCGTCGCCGCCGTCTCGTCTCTCTTGCTCGTCACCGCATGGGCTGGCCCCGACCACGGCTGGGGATCGAGCCTCGCTATCGGCCTCCTGCTGGCGGCAGCCGCGCTGACTGCCCTCTTCATCTTCGTCGAGTCGCGCGCCAAGGAGCCGATCCTGCCGCTGGAGATGTTCCAGAACTCGATCTTCACGATCGGCAACACGTTTGCCACCGTCATGGGCTTCGCGATGTTCGGCGCCATCATCTTCATCCCGATCTACCTCCAGATCGTGCAAGGCATGTCGCCCACCAAGTCCGGCCTCGGCATGGTGCCCATGGTCATCGGCATCTTCTCGACGTCCATCCCCTCGGGCATCCGGGTCTCCAATACCGGTCGCTACAAGCCGTACCCGAACGTGAGTGCCGCGGTCGTGATCGTAGCGCTGGTCGTCCTGTCGCGGCTCAATGCCGACAGCTCTTATTGGCTCGTCGCGCTCGGTATGTACCTGTTCGGCGCCGGGCTCGGCATCACGATGCAACTCATCACCGTGATCGTGCAGAACGCCTCCGACCCCAAGCACATGGGCATCGCGACCAGCACGGTCACGTTCTTCCGCAACCTCGGCGGAGCGTTCGGCACCGCGGTCTTCGGGGCGGTGCTCAACAGTCGGCTGGCTCACCACCTCGACGCGACGTT
This sequence comes from Nocardioidaceae bacterium, assembly GCA_025965395.1. GTDB lineage: Bacteria > Actinomycetota > Actinomycetes > Propionibacteriales > Nocardioidaceae > JAOPXA01. Next base: position 5,404 of record JAOPXA010000256.1, read on the forward strand.
GGGCTCAGCGGGCGGCGCGAACGTCGACACCAATGACGTCCACGCGATCCGCAACCTGCCTCAGCCGGTCCAGGGCCAGGTCATCGACGCGTTCTCGTTGTCGCTCCACGACGTCTTCATCACGGCCATTCCCGTCGTGTTCCTGGCGTTCATCATCGCGTTCTTCATCAAGGAGATCCCGCTGCGTACGCGTGAAGGTACGCCTGCGCCCGCCACCGTCGAGTAGGGGGCGTTGACTGGCTAGGCCAGCTCTTCTTGCTCCTCAACCGGAGGCGGAGATTCCCCGTGAAGCTCGGCCAAGTGCTTGATCACAGCGTTGCCAGCGGCCGCCAGCGGCACGGCAACGAGGGCGCCAACGACGCCCGAGATGATGATGCCGACAGCGATCGCCACGATGATCGCGAGCGGATGCACGGACACGAGTGTGCCCATCAAGAACGGCTGGAGCACGTGCGTCTCGATCTGCTGGACGATGATGACCGCGATCAGCATGAAGAGCGCGGTCCAGGGGCCCACGGCGACGAGTGCGACGAGCACCGCGACCATCCCTGAGACGAGTGCGCCAAGGATGGGCACGAAGGCACCCAAGAAGACGATGACGCCGATGGCCAGGGAGAGCGGGACACCGAGGAGCCAGGCCGAGACCCCAATGCCGATCGCGTCAGTCAACGCGACGAGGACGGTTGCTCGTACGAATGCCGTCAACGACTTCCAGGCGACTTCGCCCGAGCTCATGACGCTTGCTCGGGCGCCACGCGGGAAGATCCGGGTCATCCACCAGAAGATGCGATTGCCCTCGTAGAGAAAGAAATAGCTCGCGAAGATGACGATGAAGAAGCCGGCAAAGATATGGGTCAGGGTGGTGCCGACCTCGCTGACCCGATCGAGGACCGACGTGTTGCTGGACGAGATGGCTTCCTTGCCGCGCTCGATCCATTGTTCGACCTGGGCGTCGGTCAGGTGGAGAGGACCCGTCTTGGCCCAGTCCTGAACCTGGGTGATGCCGTCGACCACCTTGGTCTGCAGCTCGCCGAACTGGGTGGAGATCTGCTGCCCGACCAGCGTCAGCGCACCGATCAGGAGGATCAAGGAGCCGATCACGACCATGAGCGCCGACAGCGCGCGGGGAACGCCCCAACGGGTCAGTCGGTCGACGGCTGGCATCGCGAGGGCGGTGACCAGCACGGCAATCGCGATCGGCACCGTGACCTCGGCGAAGAACGACAGGAATCGATAGCCCACGTAGCCGGCGCCGACGATGATGAGCACCCGCCAGGCCCACGAGGCAGCGATCTCGACACCCAGCGGCACTTCGTAGCGGTTGGTGTCGCGTGACTCAGCCACGTGTCACGACCTCCCGAGCAGCACTGACGAACGCCGGCACAGTGATTTCCGGACCGTCGAGATAAGCGCCCACGAGCGCCGCGTCCCGCAGCAGCACAAGCCTACGTGCCAGCTGCTCTGGATCGTCGTGACCCGCCGCGGCCAGGACGTCGCGAAGCGTGTGAACGAACCAGGTGCGGTGCGCGCTCACCGCTAGCCGTACGGGGTGCTGAGGGTTGGGAAACTCAGCCGCGGCATTGATGAAGGGACAACCGCGCGTGTGATGGTGCTCCACGTCTGCCGCGATGCCGTGGATGATGGCGTCGACGTTGGCAGCAGGATCGTCGGGATCCATCGCCGACGCGAACAGCGCCCGCAAGGCGGCGTCTTCGAGCGCAAGGTAGGCGCGTACGAGGTCGTCCTTGCTCGGGAAGTGGCGATAGAACGTCGCACGCGTGACGCCCGCCTCGGAGACGACGCGGTCAACGCCCACGGCGTGAATGCCTTCGCGATAGAAGATGTCAGCGGCGGTGCGCAAGAGCCTTTCGCGGGCCTCGGAGGTCCGGGGCTGCTCGACCAGGTGAGTCATGTGACCAGCCTAACAGAACGATCGTTCTCTTGCCCCTTGACGGGTCGCCCAGGGAGCGATAGAACTAAGGATGTAGAACGATCGTTCTGCCCGACCCAGACTCAAGGACCTCTCATGACCTCTACACCGGCGAATTCCCCAGGCACCATCCTCCTCATCCACGGTCTGTGGATGACTCCCAAGAGCTGGAATGGTTGGAAGACCCGCTACGAAGCCGCGGGCTACACGGTGATCGCCGCTGGCTGGCCCGGCGTTACCGACGACATCGAGGGCCTGCGCAAGGACTCTTCGATCCTGAACGGCCTCAAGATCAGCACCGTCGTCGACCACTACGCCAAGCTCATCGACGGGCTCGACGAAAAGCCGATCATCATGGGCCACTCGTTCGGCGGTCTCATGACACAGCTTCTCCTCGACCGGGGATACGGCAAAGCCGGGGTTGCTATCGACTCCGCACAGTCGGCTGGCGTGCCCGTACTGCCGTTCAGCACCTTCAAGGCGGGCATGCCCGTCCTGGGCAATCCGTTGACGATCAACAAGACGGTGCTGCTGACGCCGAAGCAGTTCCACTACGCCTTCGCCAACGAGATGAGCCTCGAGGAGGCCACCAAGGTGTCGGACGAGTTCCAGATCCCCGCACCCGGCAAGCCGCTGTGGCAAGCGGCCACGAATCTCCTCACCAACACTGGCGACAGCAAGATCAACTACAAGAATGCCGACCGCGCCCCGTTGCTCTTCGTCGCAGGCGGGAGCGACCACATCGTGCCGCCGAAGGTCAACCGCAAGAACGCGGCCGCATACAAGGCTGCCGGCACCGTGACCGAGGTCAAGGAGTTCCCCGGACGTACGCACTACATCGTCGGCCAGGACGGTTGGGAAGAAGTCGCCGACTACGCCTTGACCTGGGCCGAGAACAACTCCTAGCGGCCGTGCGGGGCTTGGCTCCGACAGGCATACTGGACCTACCGAAAAGCAGAGGAAGCCATGATGTTCAGCCGTCACAAGACCGAGCTCCCCGACCAGACCAACGCGCTCCCGGGTCGCGAGACCCCGCTCTACAGCGTCGGTGGCGAGCACCTCGTGTTCGGCACCCCCGTAGTAACTGACGTTCCCGAGGGATTTGCCGCTGTGGTCGTCGGTCTGGGTTGCTTCTGGGGTGAGGAGAAGACCTTCTGGGAGGTGCCCGGAGTGTGGTCGACGTCGGTCGGCTATGCCGGTGGCGTCACGCCCAACCCGACGTACGAAGAGGTATGCACGGGTCGCACCGGCCACGCCGAGGTCGTGCGCGTCATCTTCGATCCCGCCAAGGTGAGCTTCGAGGACCTGCTCAAGGTGTTCTGGGAGAATCACGACCCCACCCAAGGCATGCGCCAGGGCAACGACCGTGGCTCGCAGTACCGCTCGGTGATCTACACGACGAGCGACGAGCAGCAGGCCGCCGCCGAGGCGTCACGCGAGAAGTTCCAGACGATCCTGACGGGGCGCGGCTACGGCCAGATCACCACGGCCATCAAGCCGCTGGGCGACTACTACTACGCCGAGGACTACCACCAGCAGTACCTCGTCAAGAACCCATTCGGCTACTGCCCGCTCCACGCGACCGGCATCACGTACGCCTGAGCTCACTCACCCGCAGCAGGCGTGAAGGGTTTGTGGTTGCGATGGCGACCACAAGTCCTTCACGTCCGGCGGGTGTTGCGGTTTAGGTGAGCGGGGTCTCGGGCTCGCCGGGTTCGATGCGCTTCTGCTCGCGATAGCGTCGGCGTTGTTCCTCGGCGCGTTCGCGGACCTGGCGGAGGAAGTCCTCGTCGCTTTCGGGGCTCGCGCCCTCGAACCGGCCGGGACGCTCATACTCGGGGAACCCAGTGTTGCCTCGATAGGGCAAGTTTGGCGCGGCTTGCGGCCGGCCAGCGACGATCCACGCGATCGAACCTACTGCTGGGAACAGGAATACGATCACCAGCCACCAGACCTTGGCGAGGTTGCGGCACAGCGATTCGTCGGTCGTGATGACGTCGATGAGACAGAAGATCCACAGCGCCAGCACGGCAATGCCGAGTACTCCGTCGAGCATCAACACTTCGACTCACTCCTCTGGTAGTAAAGGTGAACCAAAGTGTTGCATGCCGCGCTCGTCCGACGAAAGACGAGGTGTTGTGCCCACCGGATGGGCACAACACCTAATCCTTTGTGAAGGGACGGCGGCGGCGCGGCAAGAGCGTCGCGTTGGGGAGCGGCGGAGCAGGTATGAAGGCGCCGCCGTGGCCCTCGACGTGACCGAAACGCTCACCCCGTGCCTCCCAGTCGGTGCGGAACTTCACGATCTCGTCGTTGCTCCGCCCGATGAAGTTCCACCACATGACGATCTCCTCCTCGAAGGGCTCGCCACCGATCACGATCATCCGCGCCGTCGCATCGGCGCGCAGGTCGAACGACTCACGGCCGGGCGCCAGATAGAGCAGCGGGCCTTGCTCGAGCATGGTGCCATCGACCTCGACCTCGCCGTCGAACACCAGCAACCCGTGCTCGTATGCGGGGTCAAGAGCAAGCGTCGCGCTGCCGGGGCGCATCCGCAGCTCCGCCCCCACAAGAGGTGAATGAATCGTCGCCGGCGAACGAAGCCCGACCAGCTCTCCCACCATGACGGTGCCGGACAAGGGTCCATCCTCGAACGTCGGGAGATCGCCGTGATGCTCGAAGGCGGGCGCACCGTCGCGGGTCGCCGCAGGCAACGCGACCCACAGCTGCAAACCATGCTGCACGGGGTCGTCGCTGAGCTCTGAATGCGCGATGCCGTGCCCGGCTGTCATCAGGTTGAGCTCCCCAGGCTTCACGAGCAGGTCGTTGCCGAGGCTGTCCCGATGGCGAATCTGCCCCACTAGCGGCCACGTGACCGTCTGAAGCCCTGTGTGCGGATGAGGCAACACCTTCATCGCCATGCCGTTGGGCCCGAAGTGGTCGACGAAACACCACGCTCCGATCGTGGGGAGGTCGCGATGCGGCAACGTACGCTCCACGGTGACCCCACGCACGCCGCCAAGCGGCACATCGCGCGCTGGCAGGAGCCGATCGGACACCGGGATGCTCACGGCTACGCCTCCAAGAGCGCCGCGCGAAGGCGCTCGACGATGTCGGGAGATGCGCCGGCGTCGATGATCCAGCCCTCGGTGCCACCCGGGTGCTTGTCCCACACGTCCATGACTGCCTCCATCGCGTGATCGGGGACCTCGAGCGCCGTGCGCGGCGGCACTGCCGCCCGGTGACCCGCCTCGACGGAACGATTGAGCCGATCGAGGATGTCCTGCTCGGCCGCGACGGTCAAAAGGTAGTCGCTGATGACATCCGCTCGATCGACACCGACCAGGCGCAGCAGGAGGCCGACGGTGATGCCCGTCCGATCCTTGCCAGCGGCGCAGTGGATCAAGGTCGCGGCGTGCTTCTCAGCGACCAGCTCGACCAGCTCGACCAGCAAGGGCTGCGCCTCGTCCAGCAACCGCAGGTAGAGGTCGTAGAGGTTGCCCTCCCACCTCTTCGACGGGTCGAGCGCTGCCAACAGCGGGATCACCTGCACGTGGGCGCCGCGCGAGATCAGTGGGTGCTCGGGCTCGAGTTCGCCGGGCGACCGCAGATCGATCACCAGGGTTGGTGGCCAGGCGATGCCCTCGTGGGGGATGTCCTCGGCGTACGGCATGGCGCTCCGCAGCAGGGCGCCAGGACGAACGTGACTCCCGTCACGTGTGGCAACACCGCCGAGATCACGCAGGTTTGGAACGAAGTCAGGCATATGCACGATCTTAGACGTCAGGCACGCACCCGGCGTGGTCGTCCTGGGAGTGGCCCCTAAAATTGGCGTATGGGGACATCGTTGACGGCCAGGAAAATCGCCGCCACAGCCCTCGCAGCCGGAGGTGGCGTGGGCGCCGGGTTGGCGCTCATCGTGGGCGAAGGCTATTGGGCCCGCAACACCATCAGCATCAGCGCTGAGAAGCCGCCGTCGGCCGACGGGCTCTATGGTGACGACCTCGGTGGCAAACCGCTCTCGGTGCTGATCATTGGCGACTCGTCGATCGTCGGCTACGGCATGACGCGCATCGACGACACTCCCCCGGCCATGCTGGGCGTGGGTCTGGCCCATGTGCTCGATCGCCCTATCGAGATCAACAGCCGTGCCGTGATCGGCGCTAAGAGCAGCGATCTCGACTCCCAGATCGACGCGGGCGCCGACACCGAACCCGACATCGCGCTCATCGTCATCGGCGCCAACGACGTGACGCACGCCCGTCGGCCGAGCGAAGCAAGCCGCGAGCTGACGGCGGCGATCAACCGGCTGACCGGTATGGGAGCCAAGGTCATCGTGGCCACGTGCCCTGACCTCGGTTCGGTCAAGCCTCTGCCTCAACCACTTCGTATGCTTGCCCGCATCGTCAGCCGCCGCCTCGCGACGTTGCAGGCGACGGCGGGCGTGCGCGCTGGCGCTCGTACGGTTTCCTTAGCCGGCCTGCTCGGGTCGCTCTTCGATGCGAAGGCCGACATCATGTTCGGCGTCGATCGCTTCCACCCGTCACGCGAGGGCTACGCCAACATGATCTCGGTGATCCTGCCGGTGATCGCCGCGTCCGTGCGGGAGCGCGAAGAATTCGTGCCCAGCGACACCCCTCGCGACATGCTCCCCATCGCTGCGGCTGCCCTTCGCGCATCCTCGCGCGGCGGCACCGAGCTGGCGCCGGCGGGCAAGTGGGCAGCCGTGCGCCATCGTCGCGCAACCTGGGCTCCGCACTACCGGCTGCCTCGGCGACGCGCTCGCGTCTAGTCCCGCACGATGTCTAGTCCCACGCGATTTGGAGACCTAGACGCGTGTCCCATCGCCTCCATACGCGTATACGTATCCAAATCGTGGAGAAGGCAGGACCCCACACATACGAGAAGAGCCCCTCACCGAAGCAAGGGGCTCTTCCGTATGTGCGGTGGGGTCAGTCGCCCTTGAGGATGGCGAGGATGCGAAGAATCTCGATGTAGAGCCAGATGAGCGTGACGGTCAGGCCAAAGGCCGCGCGCCAGGACTCGCGCTCGGGCAGGCCGGCCGCGACACCCTTCTCGACGTAGTCAAAGTCAAGAATCAGCATGAAGACCGCAAGGCCTACCGCGAACAGCGACACGACTAGCCCGAGCGTGTTGAAGCCACGCAGGCCGCCGTTGTCGAGCACACCGGTGAGGCTCAGGATCCAGTTGACGAGGCTCACGGCAACGAAGCCGAGGATGGCCGCCGTCACGACCTTGCGGAACTTGTCCGTTACCTGGATGTTGAAGAACTTGTAGACGAAGAGCGTCGAGCCGAAGGCGATCACCGTGCCGAGCACCGCCTGGAAGACGATCGTCGGGTCGCCGACATAGCTCGAAACGATCTTCGAGAACGCGCCGACGAAAACACCCTCAACTGCCGCGTAGGCAAGCACGAGCGCCGGGCTGATGATCTTCTTGAACGAGTTGACGAGCGACAGCACCAGACCGATGATGGCTCCGCCCATCGCGAAGGACCAGGCCTTCGCCAGTGCGCCATCGTCGCCGGCGACGGTGCTGCTGCCGACGTCGCCGATGACGAACCACGTGGCGGCCGCAAACAGCGTGACCGTGAGGATCGTGATGGCGGTCTTCTCGACGACGGAGTCGATCGTCATACGACGGTCGCTCGCCACCGACGTGGGTGAGCCTGGGCCGTTGCCGTTCAGGTCGATCTGCCAGCTGGATGGGTCGCTTTGATAGGTCGAAACGCCCTTGCCGTTGAACTCGTCGCTCCGGGCGAACACCGGGTTCTTGCTCTGCATGATCTCCTCCGATAGGACGACCCCGCCATGAGGTCTGCGTATCTACCCTATCTAACGAATCTCAAGCGGGTTTTGTGCCCGACATTCCCCTTCCCCACGATTTGACCGTCGAGTGGCGCAAAATCGGGCCAGATAGCGACATCGGACCCCGCTTTTGCGCCACTCGACGAGCAGATTGCGCCACTCGGTGTGGGGAGGGGCTAGGCGCGCGGGGTGAGGTCGAACATCTCGGCGATTAACTCGTGCGTATGGCGGCGGTCCTTGGGGTCCGCGATCATCTCCTGCACGATCAGCTCATCAGCGCCGGAGGCCTCGAGCATCTCGTCGAGCGTCGCCCTGACCTCAGCTGGATTGCCCGCAACGAACCGCGGCCAGCGACCCCCGACGATCGTGGTCGGTTCATCGAGAGCCGCCTGGCTGAGCTCACGGGCCGCCTCGTCGATGGACGGGATCGTCGCATTGGTCGGGTCGATCGCCGCGCGCGCATACAGCCCGAACCCGGACGAGACGCGGCGTCGAGCCTCCGCCGTGGTGTCCGCGACGGTCACGTTGACCCCGAGGATCGCCCGTGGCTCTTGAAGTCCGAACGGCTGTGGCTGGAACTGCGACCGGTATGACTGTAGGGCCGTGACCGCGTGGTCCGGGTTGATGAAGCCCGCAAAGGTGTAGCCCATACCGAGGCTCGCCGCGAGCGCTCCGCCCGACGGGCTTGACCCGAGCATCCATGTTTGCGGCACCGTGGCGACGGACGTCATGAGCGGAGTGCCCGCGAAGGCGTGCTCGTCGGGGAAGGCGCCATGCAGCCAGGCGAGGACCTCCAGCACCTGCTGGGTGTAGTCGTCGCGATGCGGGGACTGGCGGTCGCGCCGCATGGCGAGATCGACGATAGGTCCCCCGCCGGGCGCGCGACCGATGCCGAGATCGATGCGGCCCGGTGCCATCGCCTCGAGCTGTTGGAACATCTCGGCGACCTTGAATGGGCTGTAGTGGTTCATCAGGACCGCGCCCGAGCCGAGCCGAATGCCGGTCGTCTGCATCATCGCGGCAGCGATAAGCAGCTCAGGGTGGTGCGACGCGTTGCCCCTGCTGAGGTGGTGCTCGGCAAACCAGATCCGGTGGAAGCCCATCGCGTCGGCCGCTCGCGCGGTGTCGAGTGCGTCGGCCAACCCCTCGGTCTCCGTGGTGCCGGGTGCGACATTGCCGAGGTCGAGCACCGAGACCCTCACAGGCGCTCCGCTCCGCAATAGACGTTCATCGCGCCGCCACGGTTGAACCCAATGAGCGTCAGGCCGACCGACGTGGCGAGGTCCACCGCGAGTGAAGAAGGTGCAGACACCGCGCTGAGCATCGGTATGCCCGCCAAGTGCGCCTTCTGGACCAGCTCGAACGAAGCGCGCCCCGAGACCTGA
>JAOPXA010000258.1 GCA_025965395.1 Nocardioidaceae bacterium
CGGAGATGAATACGGCGACTCCGTCGGAGTTGTCGGTCGGATTGAGGTGAGCAAATACTGCGGCGCTGCCCGCTGACACGATCGCCGCCGGCACCAGCTCGCGCCACCGTCGACGCGTCGCCAACGACACCAGAGCAAGGGTGGCTGGTCCCGCGGCCGACCCTGAGACCGCCGTGAGAGCGGCGGTGATGAGAGCGATGGTCAGCGGGTACCGGCGGCGCCAATGGGCCAACGCGAATGCAGTGAGCCCGAGCCCGATGTCCACGAAGAACCAGGGCCGGTGGTGATTCCATTGCCACCCGGCAATTTCCCACCAGGCAAGGCCCGAGATCCCGACGACGACCATCGCGCGCCAGACGTGGCTCCAGGCATTCAACCTCGGCTGGAAGTTCTCGGGTTCGGCCACGTGACCAGGTTAGGGCGCGCGACGAGGTGACCGCCACGGCCGAACGGCGCGCGGCCCCCCTACTTTCGGCTAACCAAGACTCGCCGCGCGGCTGATGTGCGTCGCCCAACCGAGACGGCATGCTGGACCACATGATCACGATTGAAGGACTATCCAAGCGCTACGGCGGCTTTGTCGCCGTCGACGACGTCTCGTTCACCTGCAAGGCTGGCTCGGGCACCGGCTTCCTGGGCCCCACCGGTGCGGGCAAGTCGACCACGATGCGCATCCTGACCGGCCTCACTCCTGAGGATTCCGGCACGGCGCAAATTGATGGTGTGCGCTACTCCGACATCCCCAACCCCTCCACCAAGATCGGGGTCCTCCTCGACGCCTCGGCCCAGCATGCCGGTCGCACCGGCCGCGAGATCCTGATGATCAGCGCATTGACCATGGGCCTCCCGACCAAGCGGGTCGACGAGATGCTTGAGCTCGTCAGCCTGACTCCGTCGGAGTCCAAGCGCCGCGTGCGCAACTACTCTCTCGGTATGCGCCAACGCCTCGGCTTGGCCAATGCGTTGATGGGTGACCCGGAAGTCCTCATCCTGGACGAACCGGCCAACGGCCTCGACCCTGCCGGCATCCATTGGATGCGTGGCCTCCTGCGCTCGTATGCAAACCGCGGCGGCACTGTCTTGCTGTCGTCCCATCTGCTCAACGAGATCGAGGTCATCGCCGACGAGATCGTCGTGATCGGCCAGGGCAAGATCGTCGCCAACGGCACGAAGGCAGAGCTACTTTCGACAGCCGGAACGTTCGTCAAGTCGCTGGAGCCCGATGACTTGCTCAAGGCGCTCGTGACCGCAGGCATCTCGGCCGAGCCTTCTGGCGACGCCGGTCTCCGCACCGACTCCACCGCCGAGCAGGTCGGCCGTGCCGCCGCCGCTGCAGGCGTCGCCCTCGTCGAGCTTCGCGCCGCCGATGGTGCTGGGCTTGAAGAGATGTTCCTCAAGCTCACCGAACCAACGCAACGTGAATCCATCAATCCCGAAGGAGTCGTCGCATGAGCGCCGTCGCCGCAGATCCTCGTCCCGCCGTCGCCGGTGCCAGCCCTATCCCGTTTGCTCGCATCGTCAAGGTCGAGCTTCGCAAGATGTTCAACACGCGTTCGGGATTCTGGCTCATGGCCAGCATTGCCATCATCGCTCTGATAGCCACTGTCTCGGTGATCATCTTTGCCAACGACTCCGACATGGGTTACGGGCTCTTTGCCACGGTGATCGGCTTTCCCATGGCGATCCTGCTGCCGATCGTTGCCATTCTCTCGGTCACGAGCGAGTGGAGCCAGCGCACGGGCCTGACGACCTTCACCTTGATTCCGCATCGCGGCCAGGTCATCTCGGCCAAGGCGGTGGCGTCGATCGTCGTAGGGGTCGTATCGATGCTTCTGGCGTTCGCCATTGGCGCAGTCGGCAACGTCGTTGGCTCGACCATTGCCGGCGTCGACATCGTCTGGGATGTCGCGTTCAGTGACTTCCTCCTGATCATCTTCGCCAACGTCTTGGGTTTGCTGGTCGGATTCATGCTCGGCGTACTCATTCGCAACTCCGCGGGTGCCATCGTGGGCTACTTCGTGTACTCCTTCGTGCTGACGACAATCTTCGAAGTGTTGGCCAACGTCGCGAACTGGTTCAAGACGATCCGCCCCTGGATCGACTTCAACTTCGCTCAGGGCAAGTTGTTCGATGCTCCTGTCACCGGCAAGGAGTGGGCCAATCTCGGGACGTCCAGCATCATCTGGCTCGTCATTCCGCTCATCATCGGCGTATGGATGGTGCTGCGCTCCGAGGTCAAGTAGTCCCTGACCTAACGAACCGAGGACAATGGCGGCATGCAACGGCATGTCGCCATTCTCGGCTCGACCGGATCCATCGGGACCCAGGCTCTCGAGCTCATCGCCGCCAACCCCGACCGCTTCACCGTGGTCGCCTTGGCGGCCGGTGGCAACCAGCCGGAGCTGTTGGCCCAGCAGGCCCTCGACTTCAAGGTGCCGCTCATCGCCGTGGCCAAGGCGAGCGCGGTGCAAGACGTCCAGCTCGCGCTGTATGCGGTGGCCAAGCGCCAAGGCTATGCGGAGGGTGATTTCAAGCTTCCGCGGATCATCGCCGGGCCCGACGCGGCCGTCGAGATCGCCAAGGTGCCCTGCGACGTCGTGCTCAACGGTATGACCGGCGCCGTAGGCCTGCTCCCTACCCTTGCCGCGCTCGAAGCGGGCACGACGCTCGCCCTCGCTAACAAGGAGTCGCTCATCATTGGCGGTCGCCTCGTCATTGACGCGGCCAAGCCAGGGCAGCTCGTGCCTGTCGACTCCGAGCACTCGGCGCTGGCGCAGGCCATGCGCGGCGAGCGGCCCGAGGACGTACGCAAGCTGATCGTGACCGCGAGCGGTGGGCCGTTCAGGGGCCTGTCGCGCGACCAGCTCCACGACGTCACGCCCGAGCAGGCGATGGCGCACCCGACCTGGGACATGGGCCCCGTCATCACGATCAACTCGGCCACCCTGGTCAACAAGGGTCTCGAGGTGATCGAGGCGCATCTGCTTTTCGACATCGCCTTCGACCGCATCGAGGTTGCCGTGCACCCCACGTCGATCGTCCATTCGATGGTCGAGTTCGTCGATGGGTCCACGATGCTCCAGGCTTCACCGCCAAGCATGCTGCTGCCGATCGCGCTCGGTTTGGCGTGGCCTGATCGCATACCCGGTGCGGTCCCTGCCTGCGACTGGTCGGTCCCGACCACCTGGGAGTTCGCCCCGCTCGACGAAGAAGCGTTCCCTGCCGTGCGGCTCGCCCGCCTCGCTGGGGAGTTCGGCCGCACGGCGCCCGCCGTCTTCAATGCGGCCAACGAGGTATGCGTCGAAGCCTTTATCGCCGGGCGGATTTCGTTCCTCGAGATCGTCGACACCGTAGATGCGGTAGTTCGCTCCCATATTTCGGATCCGGAGGTACTCTCGAAGGAGCTGACACTCGCCGCCGTGCTCGCCGCAGACGCATGGGCGCGCCAGCGAGCTGCCGAACATACGGAGGACTGATGACCGCACTGCTCTACGTCTTGGGCGTAGTGGTGTTCATCATCGGCGTCGCTGTCTCGATCGCTCTCCACGAGGTGGGTCACATGTACCCGGCGAAGAAGTTCGGGGTCAAAGTGACTCAGTATTTCGTCGGCTTCGGCAAGACCGTCTGGTCGGTTCGGCGCGGTGAGACCGAGTACGGACTCAAGGCCATACCGCTCGGTGGATTCGTCAAGCTCGTCGGCATGCTGCCGCCTGCGAAGGATGCCCTCCCCGGGACCGTGCGCCCCAGCAACACCGGCATGTTCACGCAGATGATCTCTGATGCGCGCAACGCTGAGTACGAGTTCGTGGAGCCTGGTGACCGCGATCGCCTCTTCTACCGCAAGGCGTGGTGGAAGAAGCTCATCATCATGTCCGGCGGACCCATCGTCAACATTGTCATCGCGATCTTCCTTTTTGGCGCCTTGTTCATCGGCATCGGTGTCAACGAGCCCACGACCACCATCCGTTCGGTGTCCGATTGTGCGATCGCCGACGCCGAGGCAGGGCGCACCTGCACGTCGACCGACCCCGTCACTCCCGCCAGCGCGGCAGGGCTCGAGCCCGGCGACACGATCGAGTCGTTCAACGGCGTCAAGGTCAACGAGTGGGATGACCTCACCGCGCTGATCCGCGACAACGGCACCCAACAAGCGACGATCGTCATCAACCGCGACGGCCAGACCATCACCAAGACCACCAACACGTCGGTCTTGGCTCGCACCTCCCTGACTGACCCGACCCAGGTCGAGGACGTCGGGTTCCTCGGCGTCTCGCCGACGGCTGAGCGCCAGCGACAGAGCCCGCTGTATGTCGGCCAGATCATGGGCGAATACACGAAGTCGACGATCGGCGTCATCGTTCACCTGCCGCAGCGCATGGTGGCCGTGACGAAGGCCGCCTTCGGAGGCGAGCGCGAGGCTGACGGCCCGATGAGCGTCGTCGGAGCGAGTCGCGTGGCGGGGGAGATGGTGTCCGAGGACGGCACCACGTGGGTCGATCGAGCGTCGAGCATCCTCGGCCTTTTGGCTGCGCTCAACCTGTTCCTGGCCCTCTTCAACTTCATACCGTTGCTCCCCCTCGATGGCGGCCACATCGCTGGCGCCCTGTGGGAAGCCGTCCGTCGCGGATGGTCCAGGCTGCGTGGATTGCCCGACCCGGGCTACGTCGATGTGGCAAGAATGCTGCCGGTGGCTTATGGCGTCGGTTCCCTCCTTATCCTGATGAGTGTGATCCTGATCTACGCAGACCTCGTCAACCCGGTGAAGCTCACATGACCGTCGATCTCGGACTCCCCGAGGCCCCGCCGCCGGTCCTGGCCCCGCGCCGACTCACGCGCAAGATCAAGGTCGGCAAGGTCGAGGTCGGGGGAGACGCGCCCATCTCCGTGCAGTCGATGACCACCACGCTCACGTCCGACGTCAACGCGACGCTTCAGCAGATCGCCGAGCTCACCGCGGCCGGTTGTGACATCGTGCGGGTCGCCTGTCCCAGCACCGACGACGCCGACGCGCTGGCCGAGATCGCCCGCCACTCGCAGATTCCCGTCATCGCTGACATTCACTTCCAGCCGAAGTATGTGTTCGCCGCGATCGAGGCCGGTTGCGCCGCGGTGCGCGTCAACCCAGGCAACATCCGCAAGTTCGACGACCAGGTCAAGCAGATCGCCCAGGCCGCCAAGGATCACGGCACGTCGATCCGCATCGGCGTCAACGCGGGCTCGCTCGACAAGCGGTTGCTCGCCAAGTACGGCAAGGCGACTCCCGAGGCCCTGGTCGAGTCCGCCGTATGGGAGGCATCGCTCTTCGAGGAGCACGACTTCCACGACTTCAAGATCTCGGTCAAGCACAACGACCCGGTCATCATGGTCCAGGCCTACGAGTTGCTGTCCGAACGCGGCGACTGGCCGCTGCATCTTGGCGTCACCGAAGCTGGCCCGGCATTCCAGGGCACGATCAAGAGCGCCGTGGCATTCGGGTCTCTCCTGAGCAAGGGCATCGGCGACACCATCCGCGTGTCGCTGTCGGCGCCTCCGGTCGAAGAGGTCAAGGTCGGCATCCAGATCCTGCAGTCGCTCAATTTGCGACCGCGCAAGCTCGAGATCGTGTCGTGCCCTTCCTGCGGTCGCGCCCAGGTCGACGTCTACACGCTCGCTGAGCAGGTGACCGCCGGGCTCGAAGGCATGGAGGTCCCGTTGCGCGTCGCCGTCATGGGCTGCGTCGTCAATGGGCCGGGAGAAGCCCGCGAGGCTGATCTCGGTGTCGCCTCGGGCAACGGCAAGGGGCAGATCTTCGTCAAGGGCGAGGTCGTCAAGACGGTGCCGGAGAGCCAGATCGTCGAGACGCTGATCGAGGAAGCCCTGCGCATCGCCGAGCAGATGGAAGCTGCGCCTGGCGGGTCGCCGGTCGTTTCCGTGAGCTGACCATGGTTGCCGAATTCGTACGCGAGGAACGCGCACACCTCCGTACGCTCGGCGCGGTCGACCTGCCCGAGCTGCGGCCGCGCCCAGGTCGACGTCTACACG
>JAOPXA010000263.1 GCA_025965395.1 Nocardioidaceae bacterium
CCGACTCCCGAGCCGCCAGTGCCGACGCCCACTCCCGAGCCGCCGATCCCCACACCGACGCCGACTCCGGAGCCACCCACACCGACGCCGACTCCCGCGCCAGACAAGACGGCTCCGACCGTGTCGATCACGTCACCGACTTCAGGGTCCACGGTCAGCGGCGTGGTGTCCGCGACCGCGTTCGCCACCGACAATGTGGGCGTCGTCAAGGTGACGTTCTACTCGGGCACGAAGGTCTTGGGCCAAGGCGTGCAAGGTGCTGACTCCCTCTGGACGGGGTCGTTCGACTCGCGAGGCTTCCGCAACGGAAGTTATCCGATCACGGCAAAGGCCGTCGATGCGGCGGGTAACTCCAAGATCTCCGCGATGATCACGGTGCGGGTTCTTAACTAGTCAGCACCTTGATCAAGGGGTGAGAAAACGAATGTTACTGGGGTGCGGCGATGTGGTACCGTCGCGAAACCGGTGGCGATGTGCCGCGCAATGTATCACCCCGAACTCCATTTCGTGGGTAAATGCGTTATTTGGCAGAAATTTACCCACTAGTCATCGCCTAGCAACCGGTGCGGCAGCGGCACATGATGTGCTCGTAACACCGCATGAAAGCGTAGCGACCGGAAGGAGCGCGCCATGGGCTCAGCACTGCTTGTATGTTCAGGCGGGGGGCACCTGAAGCAGCTCTTCACGCTCGTCGAGCGCATCGGTATCCCCCCTGAGGATCAGTTGTGGGTGACGTTCCGCAACGGTCTCAGCGAGAGCTTGCTTGCCGGTCGTGAGGTCGTCTATGCGCCCTTTACGGCTCCTCGAGACCTCGTCAATTTCGGCAAGCTACTGCTCCTGGCTCAGCAGGTGACCACGCGTCGCGCGTTCGATGTGGCGATCAGCACCGGTTCCAGCCCAGCTTTGGCCTTCCTGCCGCTGGCGGCCCGACGCGGCGCATCAGCGCACTACATCGAGAGCGCCGCGCGTGCCGACGGTCCGTCCCGGACGGGCGCGATCATCGCTGCTCGCTTCCCCGGCGTCAACACCTACACGCAGTACCCAGGGTGGGCCGACGATCGCTGGCTCTACCGAGGGTCGATCTACGACGCTTTCTCCACGGGTCCGACGGCCGTCGTGCGTGACGCCTCGATCCGCCGAGCGGTGGTCTCGGTGGGCACGCAAGAGGGGTTTACCTTCGACCGACTGTTTAAGACCCTCGTGCCTCTGCTCGCGGACTGCGAGGAGGTGATGTGGCAATCGGGCGACCAAGATCTCTCCGAGTATCACATCACCGGGCGGCCCAGCGTTCCTCACGACGAGCTCAAGTCCGCTGTCTCTGATGCAGATGTCGTCATCGCGCATGCCGGCACCGGCGCAGCGTTGACCGCGCTCGAGCAAGGAAAATGTCCCATCCTGGTGCCCCGCCTCGCACGCTTCGGCGAGCACATCGATGACCATCAGGTCCAGATCGGTCGAGAGATGGACCGCCGAGGCTTGGCGCTCTTCCGGTCGGCTGAGGACATTCTGCACGCTGACCTTGTGGAAGCGGCGAGTCGCAACACCGTGAAGGTCCTACCGCCTCCGTTGCTGCTCGAGCCGGCCCGTCTGGCGCGCGGGCCACGCCTCAGTGCGGAACAACGGATCGCGTCGCGATCCGCATAATCGTACGGTGACGTGAGGCCCACGAGTTCTCCTCGATGAAGAGCTGACGCTCGGGCTCAGGAGTCCGGCCCATGGCCAGACAGTCATCGATCACGTCGGCGAAATCAGCGACGCTGGGCACGAGGGTGACCCGCGGCCCGAGATCGCGGATAGGGGGGAGGTCGACCGACAGAACGGGAGACCCCGCCGCCAGGTATTCGAAGACCTTGAGCGGACTCATGGCTTCGGTGAGGCGGGTCCGTACGTGCGCTACGAGGCTCACCTCGGCATGCCTGAGTGTCGCGACCAGCTCGGCGCGCCCCACAGCCGGATGCACGTAGATGTTGGGGAGGGCAGTGAGCCGGTCGAGGTAGGACGGGTCGGGCACAGGGCCCAACAGCACCACGGTGTATTCGGGCTTGCGCCGCGCGAGGTTCTCGAGGCCTTCGACGTCGAGCCTGGTGTCGATCGTGCCGACATAGACGGCGCGCGGCGCGGGGAGCGCGGCGAACCATGCGGGCGGCTCGACAGACTTGGGCAGCCACTCGTTGGGCTCGACCCCGTTGGGCACCACCGCGTAGGGACCGCGCGGCTGGATTCGGTCGATGATGGGTTGGGACACCGCGACGACCGCGGTCTCGCTGTAGGAGATCTGCTCATACGCCGCCTTGAACGCGGGCCAGTAGTCCTCGCGCGCACCCGTGCTGAGCCAGTCGTCGCGACCGAAGTAGGTCACGGGCCCCGCCCAGGCGAAGGGCGAGAACGCTGCGGTCAGGGGGTTGGTCGTGATCACGGCCGGGACGTGCAGGCCGGCGTGGCGTGAAGCTCGGCGCAGGCTGCGGTCATACCGCCGAAAGTCCCTGATCGTGGCCGCGGGTTCGACGGAGTCGGTGCGCTTGAGGCGCAGCGGTGAGTGCAGTGATTGTGTCGTAGAGGTCGGGAACGCGGCTTCGGTGTTGAGCACGCGGCGCGCGACCGAGCTCGCGACGGAGCGGTAGGGGTTAGCGACGAGAAGCTTGCGGACCTTGGGGCTTGCCATGAGCCCCGCGAGGATTCGATCGGGCGGCCTCATCATCTCGCGCCGAACGGCGTCGTTGTAGGTCTCGTAGGAGAACGTGAAGACGAAGTCGGATGCGTCGGGATCAGTCATCTGGCGAGGGTCCGGATCACGCGCGCGGGACTTCCTGCGACCACGGTGCGGGCGGGTACGTCGGTCGTGACGACGCTGTTGGCGCCGACCACGGCTCCTTCGCCGATCGTCACGCCAGGCATCACGACCGCATTCTGTCCCAGCCACGCGCCTTTGCAGATGCGTACGGGCGCAATTCGACCGAGCGGCTGGTCGCGTACCGGCACATCGGGCAGGTCGAAGCTGTGAGCGTGGTCGGAGATGTAGACGCCGCGGGCGATTCCGACGCCGCTCTCGATCACCACGCTCTTGACCGCCGTGATCGAGGTCTGATTCATCCGGACCCGGTCGTGGATCTCAAGCACCACGCCGGGATGCTCGCGGCTCGGCACCATGAGCCACGAGCTTGCGCCGATCAGCACGCCGCTGCCGATGGAGATCTTGTCTGCGTTGCCGACCCGAAAGGGCAGCATGATGCGTGATCTACGACCGAAGGCAGCAAAACCGCGGCGAACGATCAAGCTGAACACGGCATCGCGGGCCCGTTGAGCGAAGAGCATGACCTGGAGCCCGTTCACGCAGCCTCTTTCCTCACGCTCGGAACACTGGGGGACGACACCGATCCTAGTGTCCGATCGTTTCCCGTAGCGCATGGCGTGCGGCACACCGCGGGGTGCGCTGTTGGTTTTGCCGGCGCGGGCGGTGGTGGGGTTGGGGGTTTTGTTGTTGTTTTTTTTGGGTGCGGGGGTGTGGTTTCGTTATGGGGTTATGGTGGCTTGTCCGGGTGGGGTGGGGGTGAGGTTGCCGGCTTCTTGGTTGGTGAAGGTGATGCTGGCTGCTTTGTTGCCGGCGGTGGTGAGGATGGGGGGCATTTTGCACATGTTGACGTTCCATTTGGCGACGATGGTGTTGGTGATGGGGGAGTCGCACGCGGAGAGGTAGGTGACGATGTTGCGGTCGAAGGTGAGGCCCTTCATGGGCACGACGCGCAAGGATCCGTTGGCGAAGGTGTTGTTGCGGACGGTGATGCCGTCTGTGCTTTGTTCGCGGAGGTCGGCTGCTGATCCGCCGCGGCAGTCGGGTTTGACGACGATGCAGCCTTGGATGTAGTTGGACTCGATGAGGAGGTTGCGCATGCCGTCGCCGCCGCCGACCGAGATGATGAGGCCGGCGTTGTAGCAGTTGCTGACGCGGTTGGCGCGCAGGGTGATGTCGTTGCTTTCGAAGATTTGGATGCAGTCGGCGTGGAGGCCGTTGTTGCGGTTCTGGTCGTAGTTGCGGATCGTGTTGTTGGCGACCAGGACCCGGTTCGCGCCACCGATCTGGATGCCGTCGAGGGAGGAGCCGTTCTCGAACAGTGAGCGTTGGACGGTGACGTCGTCAGCGCGCAGGAACAGTCCGCCGCCGTTGATGTGGGAGTCCTCGATCGTGGACCGGTTCGCTTCGGCCCGCAAGTACCACGTCCCCTTCACCGTGATGCCCTTCCACGTCACATGGGGGACGTGGGAGTCGATGCGGGCGAAGGTGGGTTTTGATCGTTTGGTGGCGGGGATGATGCGGACGTTCTTCTTGGCGTTTCGCAGGCGTTGTGGACCTTTGAGGGTGACTTTGCCGTATTTGCCGGTGCGGAGCTTGATGACGGTGCCGCTCTTGGACTTTTTCAAGGCCCTCTGCAAGGTGCACGGCGATTTCTTGGTGCACTTAGCAGATGTGCTCTTCGGTTTGGCGTAGAGCACCGTCGCGCTTGAAGTCTTGACGCTCGAGGTCGTCGTGCTTGGCGGTTGTGCGTTTGCTGTGGCCATGGTGGGGGCGATGGTGGCCGCGATGGTGGCGGTGGTGACCGCGATGGCCATGGCGAGTCGATGGTGATGAGCGGTGCTCATGACGTGGTTCCCCTGATGGATAGCCCGAACTTTCCCTGAGGATCCATTGTTGCCCGCATTGTGGCGGGCGTCTTGGGAATGCTGATTTAGCCCGAAGGTGGGGGTTTAGCCGGCGCCGGCGGTGGGGGGGTTGGTGGTTTTGTTGTTGATGTTTTTGGGTGCGGGGGTGAGGGTGCCGTAGGGGGTGATGGTGGCTTGTTCGGGGTGGGTGGGGGTGAGGTTGCCGGCTTCTTGGTTGGTGAAGGTGATTGTGGCTGCTT
>JAOPXA010000264.1 GCA_025965395.1 Nocardioidaceae bacterium
CCGTCGAGCTGGCCCACTCGCGCAGTCGCATTACGCACACCATCGGCCGCCTCGAAAAGGCCCAGCTCGTCGAACGCCAGCCGTGTGAGGCAGACGGTCGCGGCATCGAAGCTGTGATGACAGCAAAGGGATTCGCAGCGCTCGAAGTGGCGGCCCATACTCACGTGACCGGCGTCCACAACTACCTCGTCGCCTCCACGACACCCGAGCAGCTGGCGGCGATCGGCGACGTGTTCGACAAGGTGGCCGCACGCCTCGGCGGCACTCGCTTCTAGATCAGTCGCGCGTCAGCTTGCGGTAGGTCATGCTGTGCGGGCGCGCAGCATCCTCGCCAAGACGGCTGACCTTGTTGGTCTCGTAGTCGGCGAAGTTGCCCTCGAACCAGAACCACCGGGCAGGATTGTCAGCGGTGCCTTCCCACGCGAGTATGTGCGTCGCGACGCGGTCGAGAAACCAACGATCGTGCGAGACCACCACAGCGCAGCCGGGGAAGTCGAGGAGTGCATCCTCGAGCGACTGCAGCGTCTCGACGTCCAGGTCGTTGGTGGGCTCATCAAGCAGCAACAGGTTGCCGCCCATTTTGAGCGTCAACGCCAAGTTGAGCCGGTTGCGCTCGCCGCCAGACAACACCCCGACTGGCTTCTGTTGGTCTGGCCCCTTGAAGCCGAACGAGGCGACATACGCCCGGCTCGGCACCTCGAAGTTGGCGACCTTGATGTAGTCGAGCTCATCGGACACCAGCTGCCAAACATTCTTCTTGGCGTCCATGCCGCCGCGACCTTGATCGACATAGGAGATCTTGACGGTCTTGCCGACATCGAGCGAGCCAGCATCGGGATGCTGCTCTCCCACGATCATGCGGAACAACGTCGACTTGCCGACGCCGTTGGGGCCGACGACGCCGACGATGCCAGCGCGCGGGAGGTCGAATGTGAGGCCGTCGAACAGCTCGCGATCGCCGAAGCTCTTGTGCAGCTCGTTGGCGTTGAGGACCACGTCGCCGAGACGCGGGCCGGCGGGAATGTTGATCTCCTCGAAGTCGAGCTTGCGCGAGCGCTCAGCCTCCGCCGCCATCTCTTCGTAGCGACCAAGACGCGCTTGGTTCTTGACCTGGCGAGCCTTGGCGTTGGAGCGCACCCAGTCGAGCTCCTTGGCCAGGATCTTGGCGCGCTTCATGTCCTTCTTGCCCTCCACGACAAGGCGCTCCTGCTTGGTCTCGAGGTACTTGGAGTAGTTGCCCTCATAACCGTGTGTCTTGCCGCGGTCGAGCTCGAGGATCCACTCAGCGACATTGTCGAGGAAGTAGCGATCGTGCGTGATCGCCAACACGGCACCCGGGTATGCCGACAGGTGCTGCTCCAACCACAGCACGCTCTCGGCGTCCAGGTGGTTGGTGGGCTCATCGAGCAGCAGCAAGTCGGGCTGCTGCAGAAGCAACTTGCACAGCGCCACGCGGCGACGCTCGCCACCGCTGAGCGGGCCTACCGGGGCATCTGGCGGGGGGCAACGAAGCGCGTCCATGGCCTGCTCGAGCCGCGAGTCGAGATCCCACGCGTTGGCATGGTCGAGCGCGGTCTGCAGGTCACCCATCTCGGCGAGCAAGGTGTCATAGTCGGCGTCGGGCTCGCCCAGCTCTTCGCTGATCTGGTTGAACCGGTCGAGCTTGCCCTTGATCTCGGCGACCGCTTCTTCGACGTTCTCCAGGACGGTCTTGTCCTCGGTCAACGGGGGTTCCTGCAGCAAGATGCCGACGGTGGCACCCGTGTCGAGGTAGGCATCTCCGTTGCTGGGGATGTCGAGACCCGCCATGATCTTGAGCAGCGACGACTTGCCGGTGCCGTTGGGACCGACGATGCCGATCTTGGCTCCGTGCAGGAACGACAAGGAGACGTTGTCGAGAACGACCTTGTCGCCATGAGCTTTGCGGACATTGCGCAGGGTGTAGATGTATTCGGCCATAGAAGGCCCAGCCTATCGGCCTGCTCAAGCGGCTGGGGCCGAGGCCGCGGACTTCTCCAGCGAGTCAAGAACGTCGCGGTCCTCTGGTGAGGGCGCGGCCAAGGTAACGGTGCGGTCGACGCGCCGAAAGCTGCTGGCACCGCGATTGAGGTCATGCGCCACCAGCGACGCCTCGAGGACGAAGCGCTCACGCTTCTCGCCGTTCTTGTCTTCCCACACGTCGTTGCGAATGCGCCCCGTCACGACGACCGGATCACCCTTCTTGATCGAATTCGACACATTGGTCGCGAGTGTGCGGAACACCTTGACGCTGATCCAGACCGTCTCCAGATCGCGCCATCCGCCGCCCGCCCAGTCGCGCACCGATGGCGTCGAGCCCATCCGGAAGATCGCGCGGGGTATGCCGTTGACGTCGCGGTAGTCGACGGTGGTGCCGACATTGCCGAAGATGGTGATCTGATTGTCTTGCTGCATGGTTGCCTCCTGAGTGCGGTATGCCTCAAGGTTGGCGCGGCTCGAAGGCATACGCGATCGTCTCCGCGGGACCTGTGGACAGCTACCCACCTCACCGCACAGTGTGGATATCCGGGCGACGGGTCAGCGCAATGCGGCGGCGAGACCCTTGCGGCACGCGTCGTAGCGATCGAGCTCAGCCTGGATCGGGACGATGACCTCGCGTTGGGCGACCTCGGAGATAGCGGCCCGCAGGGCGGCATCAGCGCGCTTGGCCTTGCGGCTCCCCGACGATCGCGCAGCAAGGCGCGACAGGAACGAAAACGCTATGCCCAGCACGGCCCCACCGATCGCCAAGAGGGCCGGCAACCCCAGACCACCCACCTCGGGCGCCGAAGGCATGCCGAGCGAAAACAGGTCTGAAACCCCTAGTGCCGCGAGCCAGCCAAGACCGCCGATCAGCGCGCGGAAGAAGATCCATTGCAGGACATTGACGAGGTACCACCACAAGGCAGGCCTGGCGACGTCGAGGTCGGTGCCGATAATCGCCTCGTCGAGCGCCTCGGTGATGTCGGCCGCTTGCGAAGCTGATGCCGAGCGAATGGCGGTGGCCCACGGCTTGCCAACGCCGACGGATGCCTTCTCGGCAAGGTCGCGCACCGCGACCTCGGCGTTGGCCTTTTGGATGGGAGTGGCCTCGGGGATGGTCGAGCGAGCGAGCGACGCGACCGACAAGTCACGCTCAAGATTGAGATCCTTGAGGGGGTCCTTGCGCAGCCGCGCGAGCCAGCGCACCACCGGCCAACCCGTCTTCATCCGAGCACGACGCTGAGTCGAGCGACGAATCGCCTGCACCACGATCGGCACTCCAGCGCAGTCGACGAGAGCCTTGTCGAGCGCCTCGCGATCGGCCGGAGCAATGCCAGGCACCTTTGCGGTGCCGCTGGCCTCGGCGAGGAGCCGCGCCGCATCGGCCACATCTGCGCCAAGCCGAGATGACGCAGACTTCTTGTCGTTGATCCGCTGCGACAGAACGCGCTTGAGGTCGTCGACCCCATCGCCGCGGGTCGCGGAGACGCCAAGGACGGTGACGTTGTCGAGCCCACCCTCGGTGATGATCCGGCGGACGTCGTTGAGTGCGGTTTCGCGTTGCTCGTACGGAATCCGGTCGAGCTGGTTGAGCACCACGACCGTCACCTCGGCGTGCGAGGCCATGGGCCGGATGTAGCGCTCATGGACCGCCGCGTCGGCATACTTTTGCGGATCGAGCACCCAGATCAGTAGGTCGGCGTACTGGACGAGGCGTTCCATCTCGAGGTGGTGCGCCATCTCGGTCGAGTCGTGGTCAGGCAGATCCAACAGGATCAAGCCCTCCAGCTTGGTGTCGTCGGACGACTGGTCGAGCATGCTCATGCGGGAGACTTGGTGCCGCGGCGGGATGCCCATCCAACTCAGGATCTCTTCGGCGCCACCCGGGCCCCACGCGCAGGCGAGCGCCCATGACGTCGTCGGGCGGCGAACGCCGACCCCGGCAATGTCGAGATCGGTGAGCGAGTTGAACAGCGACGACTTGCCCGAGCCGGTGGCACCAGCGAGGGCGGCGATCGTGTGTTCGCTCGACAACAGCATGCGCTCGGTGGCGCGATCGACGACCAGTTGTGCGGTATCGATCAGCTCGGCATCAATGCGCCCTCGGCCGGCCTCAACTGCGGCCGCGAGCCCGTCGATGCGAACGGCGATGTCGCTCGGCGCGCCACCCACTGCGCGCGGGACCGTCTCGAGCGCGCTCATGTCAGACCTTTCCGATCCAGTGCATCCTCGTGCCGCGCACGTTCGGCGCTGCGGGCCGCAACGCGCAGTGACTCCTGCAGAACGGCGATGTCGTCAGGGCCGTTGAACAAGCCGAGGAAGCGCTGCTTCTCGGCCACGAGCAACGTGTCCACCTTAGCCAGCAGGTCGGCGTGCGCCTTCTTGGCCAGTCGATCGACCGCTTCGGTCCCGAAGATCGCATCGAGGATCCGACGCCCCACGGTCGCTGGTCCGCCTGGCGCAACCGCTTCGTCTGCCGCGTTGGTCGACGTCTGGGAGAAGACCACGATCATCAGCGCCACTCCGACGCCGGACACGCCGAACGCAAGGAAGCGGGCGGTCATACGTTTGTCAGCGCCCTCGACGCGTACGAGCTCGAGGACGTCGCGTTGCCAGTCACGTACGGTGCGCTCGGCGTGATTGCGAAACTCGCGCGAGGCGCGTTCGAAGCCCACCGCGTCCTTGAGGAGCGCACGGCCGGCCGCATGGGCATTCCAGCTTCGGCTCGCCGTCTCGGCGGCGGCCTCGGCCTTCTCGAGGATCAGCATCTGGAGCCCTTGAGCGACTGCCTCATTGACGTCGACGGAGCGATTGCGCTTGCCGGTGAAGCCGTCGACGAGCCGGTCGCGGATCCTGCTGACCTTCTCTTCGACCGACTTGAGAAGCTCACCTGTGCCGACAAAGTCCTGCCATCGTGCGAGCACGTCGCCCCGCAGGAGTGAGCCGTCAGCGGTCGAGATAGCGACCTGGTCGGCCGCCTGACGGTACGCGCGATCGACCTCATCGGTGAGTGTTTGCGCCGCCTCGTGCTGGACGCCCATGGCGTCGGCAACGTCGTGGGCGGCGAACACGTTGTGCCGAATCGCGCCGTCCACGGTCTGGAAGATGATCGACGATCGGGCGTCGCTGTCGGCGGCAAGGTCCTCCAGCCAATCGATGATCGGCTGAACCGCCTCGCGCGCGAGCAATCCCTCACGGTCGACCCCGGACTCCGCGACGGTGAAGAGCGGTGAGTCGCTGAGCCCGCGAGACGTCATCATCCGGGCGAGATGCCCGCGGACTTCCTCGATGGCATCGGCATGCGTGCGGTCGAGGACGACGGCGACCGATGTGTCCCGCTCGACGGCGGACTTGAGGAAGTCCCACGGCACTTGATCGGCATAACGCGCGGCAGAGGTGACAAAGATCCAGAGGTCAGCGGCGGCGAGAAGCTGCCCAGCGAGGACGCGGTTGCCCACGTCGATGGAGTCCACGTCGGGAGCATCGAGAATCGCCAAGCCCTTGGGCACACCCTCGGACGATGCCAGGCGAAGCGCATTGGTGTCGTTGGTCGTCGTGGATGTGCGGGGAAGCTCCGGCAGGATCCGATCGGGCTGAAACCATTCGGCGTCATCGGGGTGATGCACCAGCACGGGCGAACGAGTCGTCGGACGCAGCACACCTGACTCCGTGACTCGCTCCCCGACGATCGAGTTGACCAAGGTCGACTTGCCAGCACCCGTGGACCCGCCAACGACCGCCAACATCGGGGCTTCCAGCTGGATGAGCCGGGGAAGAATGTAGTCGAGGAGCTGGTCGAGGAGCTTGGCCTTCGTGACGCGCGCTTCTTCTACTCCAGGGGTCTCGAGAGTGAGCGCTGCGGCCTCCGCTTCGACGCGCAACTTGCCCAACGCGGCCATCAATTCGATTGATGCGTGCTCGACCATCAACTACACCCCCTGACATCTGCTCGGTTGGTGCTCACCCTAGTAGCAATTGTCGCCTACCGGCGGTAACGCCTCACCTCTCAGCAATCATCTCGCACGGTGATGGCTCAAGGGTGGTGGAAAGCGCAAAAAAGGGCGCAATGCGTGCATGGAGTCCAACAAGTTGTAGGTCCGTTCGACTCCGTGCGGCTTGTGTCTGCCCGTGAGCACGGCATCCTGCAGGAACGCCATCTCAGTCGCCAGGCGTTGGTACGACTTCACCACCTTCGCGGCACGCTTGCCATGGTGTTGCCGGGCGTAGACGCGGGCCGCTTTGCGGTGGTTGAAGCGCGATAAGTACGGCACCTCGTCGGGATGGATCCAACCGCGTTGCGCGGCGCGTCCAAGTGATTGCTCCAACGTGCGCACCTGGTGCGCCCGGACAACGATCGCGGTGATCGCGAGGCCAAAGAACACCGCGCCGAGTCCGAGGTAGATGAGCAAGAATCCGGTCGTTCCGCCATAGCTCAGCGACCCGTTCCAAGAACCGTGCAGGGCGATGCTGACCGCCAGGCCGAGCGCGCCGATCGCCAGCTTGCTCCACTTGGTCTTGCGCGCCACGGCTAAGCCGAGCGCGATCCCGAACGCCGAGGTGAACAAGGGGTGCGCGAAGGGGCTAAAGATCCCGCGGACGACAAAGGTCGCAGTCGCTCCCTCAGCACCAGCAATCTTGATGTCAGGCGTGCCCAGATACGACGCTGCGTAGTAACCGATGTTCTCGACGAACGCGAAGCCGATGCCGACAATCCCGGCGTAGACGAGGCCGTCGATCACGCCATCGATCACATGGCGCATGCGCGAGAACGTAAGCAGCAGCAAGGCGCACTTGGCGGGCTCTTCGGTGATCGGGGCGATCCACGTCGCCATGTGCTCGTCGCTGAGGTCGAAGATGTGCTGTATGAGAATCTGGGCGGTCAAGGCCAGCGCGACAGCGACGACTCCACCCCATACGAAGGCCCCCAGCTTGTAGCGCAGCGGCTCAGGCTCATACCGGTCGAGCCACCAGTAAGCCGCCCAGAGGAAGGGCAGCGGTATGAACGCGAACAAGAACGAAAGACCTGCCCCGGCCGCATTGCCCGCGCTCGCGGAGATGGCCACCGCGCCGATGACACCGACGACAGCCGTGACCGCGATGACGATCTTGAGCAGTGTTCGACCGCGTTGCTGAGGCTTGTCCTTGTGCACGGGAAGCTTGGCCGGCAAGACCAGCGGCACGGAGGTACTCATCTCGACCAGCCTAGTCCCCCGCGACGAGAGACTATTTCACCGCCGACGAGCGAGTTTGGCACCGCCCGCGAGAGACTTTTGCACCTCGGAGCGGTTGCCACCGGGTCCCGCGCCATTCCGCTAGGCTTTTCGGGTTGGCGCCCGTAGCTCAGATGGATAGAGCAAGAGCCTTCTAATCTCTAGGTCGCAGGTTCGAATCCTGCCGGGCGCGCTTGGCGGGACCCAGACCTACGGGTTGACGCCCGTGCGCGTGTCGTTGACGAACCGCGTCTTGCGGAACTTCCAACCGTCGGACGTGCGCACGTACTCATCGAAGTAGCGGCCGTAGACAACGATCG
>JAOPXA010000285.1 GCA_025965395.1 Nocardioidaceae bacterium
GTGGAAGCACATCAAGTCCTTCGTTGAGCCGATCGAACTCGGCATAGACATCGGCTGTCGACAATCCATAGTCGGCAATCGCAAAAACCCAATGGTATGAACCGCGCGCCAGCACCGGGCTCACCAGCTCGCCCCGGCCGCTCCCGAGCGCGAGACCGCCATGCAGGCTGAACGGCACGTCGCTGCCGAGGCGCGTCGCCAGGGCATCCAGCTCAGACTTCGAGAGCGCCGTCCCCCACAGCTCGTTGCAGGCGACCAGCGCCGCGGCCGCATCGGCCGACCCGCCAGCCATTCCGCCGGCCACGGGTATGACCTTGCGGATCGTCAGCGCCGCGCCGTCGTCAATTTCCGTGGCCTCGCGCAGCAACAGGGCTGCGCGCACAGCCAGGTTGGATTCGTCTTGAGGCACGTCGGCGATCTCGACCCTCGCGTCGGCATCGACGTGCACCGTCACGGAGATCTCGTCGCCGTCGACCGCTTGCGCGCGCACCTCGTCATACAGGTCGACTGCCATGTAGACGGTGGCGAGCGGGTGATAGCCGTCGCTACGGGCAGGGCCGACGCCCAGGCTCAGATTGATCTTGGCGGGGGCCCGCACCGTCACCGATTTCACGTGGCCAACCTAACGGGTCGACCCACGGGCGACGGTGCCAGCCCGACACCGGTGACTACGAACCCACGGTCTTGCCATAGCGCGCCAGCACGAGCGACTCGGCCAGCTGCGCGAGCGCGTAGCCGATCAGCGAGACCAGGGTGATCACGACGATCAGTGACCACAGCTTGTCGTACTGGTACAGCGCGAGTGACGTGTTGACCGCCTTGCCGACGCTGTCGCTCGACGTGAAGTACTCGGCGATCAGAGCGCCTGTGACGGCGCCGGGTACGGAGATTCGGATCGCTGCGAAGAACGATGGCAGAGCGCTGGGGTAGGCGACTCGCCTCATGACGTCCCACTTCGAGCCGCCGTAGACCATCACGACGTCTCGCATCTGCGGCGTCACCGAGCGAAGACCGAACAAGATGGTGATGAGCGCCGGGAAAAGCACGACGATCCCGCTCATGACCGCGACGCACCAGAAGCCGTTGCCGAACAGCAGCGTGATGACGGGCGCTAGGGCGACCAACGGCACCGTACGCACGATCATGATCAGCGGCATCGAGGCGGCCTCGACGCCTTTGAACAGCACCATGATCGTTGCGAGCAACGTCGCCACCGTGAGCCCTGCCACGAAGCCGATGCCGGCGTCCTTCACCGTCTGACCGACAGCGGACAGAATCTCCGATCGGTTCGCCCCCGCCTTCTCGTCGGTGAACAGGTACGCCCATACGTCTTGCGGCAGACGCGTCGTCAACTGACTGATGCCGGTCCAGCTCACCAGCGCATACCAAGCGCCGATCGTCACCACAATGACAAAGAGGAAGTTGATCAACGGCCGACCGATGAGAGTCGCGGTCTTCATGCGGCCTCCCCCTTGGACCACGGTGCTATCGCGCGTCCAATCAGCCCGAGAACGATGTAGGCCAGACCCGACACGACCGCACAGCCGATGCCGAGCGACCACGCGAGCGCGGTCTCACGGTTGTTTTGGCTCAGGATCAGCGAAGGGCCCACCCCGATCTCGAGATGGCGGTCGAAGTATTCGCCGAGCAGTGCGCCGAGGAACGCCGCCGGAGCCGCGATCTGCAGCGTCGTGAAGATGGCAGGCAACGCCGACACCAGGCGCACGCGCCGGAACTGCTGGAACCTGCTCCCGCCGTAGACTTCGACGACGTCGAGCGCTGACTTGTCGACCTGTCGAAACCCGAGGATCGCGCCGACGACGGTCGTGAAGAACACCGACACCGCCGCCAGGTCGACCGCCGTGGGTGACAAGCCCCCCTTGATCGGAATGTCGTGAACCGTGATCAGGATCGGTGCCAG
This sequence comes from Nocardioidaceae bacterium, assembly GCA_025965395.1. Taxonomy (GTDB): domain Bacteria; phylum Actinomycetota; class Actinomycetes; order Propionibacteriales; family Nocardioidaceae; genus JAOPXA01. The sequence continues at coordinate 1,922 of JAOPXA010000285.1, forward strand.
CACGACGATCGGCAGGCAGTAGGTGATAACCGCGAACTGCATGACGATCGGCTCGACGAACGGGACGAGGAGAACGAGCGTAGCCGTCACGAGCGCCAGGACAACGCCGACGAGATAGCCCCGCAGCGCCTCCCTGAGGGTGATCGAGAAGATCCGCTGATAATAATCCCAGCCACGTTCGCGGAAGACGTCGATGATTTCCGGCGGAGTGGGGATCTGCGAGCTGGCCAGGACGGTCTCTGCAATGATCCACCACAGAGCGATGGTGATCGCGAAACCGGCTACGCCGATCCCGATCGTTTGCATGCGGTCGCGGGTGAACATCACTCCACCGCGGCGCCGCCGGTGCCGAACAGCAGCTCCGAGGCGTGATCGTGGTGGGCATGGAACTCCGGTGTGCGCATCATCTCCGGCGTGCGGGGACGTGGCAAGTCGATGTCGATGATCTCCTTGATCCGGCCAGGACGCGGGCTCATGACGGCGACCTTGTCGGACAGGAAGATCGCCTCGGCGATGCCGTGGGTGACCATGAGGGTCGTTGCGGGCTTCTCGGTCCAGATCCGCAGCAGCTCGAGGTTGAGCCGCTGGCGAGTCATGTCGTCGAGCGCGCCGAACGGCTCGTCAAGCAGAAGCACCGAGGGCTGGACGACGAGCGACCGGGCGATCGAGACGCGTTG
>JAOPXA010000297.1 GCA_025965395.1 Nocardioidaceae bacterium
TGGTCGAGCCTGTCGAGACCACCCCCGCCGCAACCACCGTCTCCGGGGCGCCGAGCATCACGTACGCCAAGGTCAGCGGGTAGATGCCCGCGTCGAGCAGGGCGCTCGCCCCTAGCTCGAGGTCCCAGAGGCGGTTCTTCTCTGCGCGTGCGCGGTAGCCGAGCGTGGCGCGCAGCTGAACCGGCGCCCCGATCGTCCCGTCGTCGACCACTTTCTTGGCCGCAATGATGTTGGGGTTGGCGCGCATCCACATCGCCTCAGCGAAGAACAGTCCGCGTGCTTTGGCCTCGGCGATGAGCGCCGCCGTCTGGTCTGCGTTGAGGGCGATGGGCTTTTCGCATAGGACGGGCTTGCCCGCGGCGAAGCACGTCATGACGTCCTCGACGTGCCTGCCGTGCGGCGTCGCCACGTAGATCACGTCGACTTCGGGATCGGCGGCCAGCTCCTCATACGATCCGTACGCGCTGGTGGCGCCGAACTCGTCGGCGAAGGCGTGCGCCGCGTCGAGCCTGCGTGAACCCACTGCCTGCAGGACCGCGTCGCCCACTTCGCGGAGGTCGGTTGCAAACTTTCGGGAGATCGAACCGGTCGCCAGAATGCCCCAGCGGATCGGGCCGGACGAATTAGTGGGCATGACATTCTCCTGCTAAATGACAACCGTGTAGTTTGTCGCTTACGATGGACATCATGACCGCAGCCCGCAGCACCGAGCCCCAGGCCACTCCTGGTGCAGAGTCGCTTTCCGAGCGCGACCGCGAGATCTTGGCCCTCGAACGTCTCTGGTGGCAGTATGCCGGAGCCAAGGAGCAGGCCATCAAGGAAAAGTTCGCCATGTCGGCGACGCGTTACTACCAAGTCTTGAATGCGTTGATCGATCGCGAGGACGCCCTCGCCTTCGACCCCTTGCTAGTCAAGCGGCTGCGACGGCTTCGCGACAATCGTCAGCGCACCCGCTCGGCCCGCCGTCTCGGCATCGAGCTTTAACCGGAGTGGTCCATGCCTGACCACCGCAAGACACCGATCAGCAGTGCTCTGAGCCTTCCGCTCTGGGTGATTGCGGTCAGCGTCGCGCTCTGCATTGCTGCGGCGGGCTATTTGGGCTACCTCGTGTGGGACGACCAGAATGCTGTTGCGCCGTTGGCGACGTCTCCGACCACGCAGGCTCCCAGTAGCGCGGTGCCCACCACGCCCGCCCCGACTCCCACTACGCCCACCCCGAGCGCGACTGCCCCGACGACCGAGCCCACACCTGAGCCTGTGCTGCGGACGGCCTCGGTCGGTGTGTTCAACCAGAGCGGCATCGCCGGCCAGGCGGCCTCGGTCGCCGCGACGATCGAGCAAAAGGGTTGGAACGTCAGCGCGATCGGCAATTGGCGTGGCGCAGTCCCCTCGACGACGATCTACTACCCCGACGACCTCGAGGCCCAAGCGATCCAGCTCGGGCAAGATGTCGGGATCATACGCATCCTTCCGCGGGTGTCGACCATGCGCGACGACGTCCTGACCGTCGTTCTCGTCGACGGCATCTGAGCACGCTGCCTGCTCACTGCATCGCATACTGAGTCGCTAGCCTTGATGCGTGACAACCGAATTTGAGGGCAAGGCCCTTGCGGCGATCAGGGCCAACCCCAAGGGCACCCTGCTGGCGCTCGACTTTGACGGCACCATCGCCGAGATCATCAACGACCCCACCAACGCATATGCCCATCCGCTCGCGTTGGACGCGCTCGCCCGCCTCGGCGGCGTGCTTGGCAAGGTCGCCGTTATCACCGGCAGGCCGGTTGAGGTGGCGAAACGGCTGGGGCGCTTCGTGGGCCGCGCCGGGCTCGAGGACCTCGTGATCCTCGGTCAGTACGGGGTCGAGCGGTGGGATGCGGCGACGGGCGCCGTGACTGCCCCGCCGGTGCCGGACTCCGTGGTCGAGCTGGAAGCGATGCTCCCGGGCTGGCTCGATGCCCACGAGGCGTCTGGTCTGATGATCGAGCACAAGGGTCGTGCGATCGTCCTGCATACCCGGGGGCACGAGGATCCGGCAGGCACGGCGGGGCGGCTGTTCGAGCCCGTCAGCGACCTGGCGGCGTCGTTTGGGCTGATTGTCGAACCCGGGAAGAATGTGCTCGAGATCCGCGCCGGCGGATACGACAAGGGCGATGCGTTGCGGGAGCTGGTCGCCGAGTTCGGCGCCGATCAGATCATCTTTGCCGGCGACGATCTCGGTGACCTGCCCGCCTTCGAGGCCGTCAGCGAGCTGCGCGATGTCGGCAAGCCGGGCATCCTGATCTGCTCGGCATCCCATGAGCAGGACGCGTTGGTCGCCCGAGCGGATGTGGTCGTCGAGGGTCCTACGGGCGTGGCCGCGTGGCTGAACCGCCTCGCGGACGAGCTCGATGCCTGAGCTGCTGCTGCACTCGCCCTGGACTCGTCTGCGCACGGCGCTCAACTGGATCAACTTGAGCACGCCCCTCGGGCTGTTCGTGGCCTGGATTGGGGGAGCCACGGTGGTGCGCCGCG
>JAOPXA010000298.1 GCA_025965395.1 Nocardioidaceae bacterium
GCCATAGATCCGCCCTCGGTCTCGGTCGATCCAATCACTTTCGCCTCGGGCACGGCAATGCTCAGCGCGGGCGCCGAGCTTTGAGTGGTGGCGAGCTGGAGACGTCCGGCCCCCGCTCGTAGCGCGGCTACTCCAGCGAGCAGCACTGCTCCCGGTGTGAACCGGGAACCACCAATCACCAGGACAGTTCCTCGCGTCTTCTTCCCACCGTCAGGTTCCGGCAGTGGCCAGCCGCGGAGTAGCTGCGGCGTGATCACCTGTGTCTCAGACATCAGCGTCCACGCTCCGCTCGGTGGTGGGCCGCGCGTCGTCGTCACGTCGAAGGTGCTCCACGTAGTTGAACAGCTCTGGTTCGTACGTTCGTCCATCCTGCCGCCAACTCGTGATCGAGCAGTTGGCAATCGTGATCTCCTTCACCGACGCCATCAAAGTCGGTTCGTCCATCTCTTCCATGACGTATCGCAGCAACGACACCAGGGCGTCATGCCCGACGAGAAGCACCCGCTGGCCACTGTGGTCCTCGTCGACGTCACGCAGGAGGCTCCGCAACCGGAGCAGCACGTCTGCCCACGACTCGCCACCCGGTGGCCGATAGTAGAACTTGCCGAGCCGCTTCCGCCGTGCCGCCTCAGCGGGAAATTCGGCACGAATCCCTCGGACCGTGTGCAGGTCGAGGATACCTAGATCTCGGTCGCGTAGACGTTCGTCGCGCACCGTGGGGATGTCGAGCCCAGCTAACGCTAGGTCCGCTGTCTGCTGGGCCCGCAGGTAGGGCGACACGACCGCCGCCTCGGGTCGTCCGTCGACGGGCAGGCCGTCGAACCACCGGGCGACGGCAGAGGCCTGCTGTCGCCCGACATCGGATAGGGGGACGTCCGCATCTCGCTCGGCGATGTCAATCAACTCAGTTCCCGACGCCTCTGCCGAAGACGCAGCAACGTTGCCGGTACTTTCGCCGTGACGGATGATTCCCAGCCAAGTGACGTTCCTCATGAGATCGCTCGTACCCAAAGTCGCTGCGCTCACACCCCGAACCCCGTCTGCACCGTTCTTGTTCGGGTATACCTCATGCATGACCGACACAGCGATCTTCGACATCGACGGCACCTTGATCGACTCGAACTACCAGCACGCGATCGCCTGGTTCCGTGCCTTCCGACGTTTCGATGTGACCTGCCCGTTGTGGGAGATTCATCGCGCGGTGGGTATGGGCGGTGATTTCCTCGTTCCCGAGGTGGGCGGCAAAGCACTGGAACGCGACCACGGCGACGAGGTTCGCGACGCTCAGATCGAGGAGTTCGATCGGCTCATCGATGAGGTGCAGCCGTTCGAGGGCGCGCATGAGCTTCTCCGAGAGGTGCGCGACCGTGGGTTCAGCCTGGTGCTCGCCAGCTCCGGCAAGGCCAAGCATGTCGAGCAGTTCCTCGATCTGCTGGACGCACGTGACCTCGCCGACGCATGGTCGACGTCGGACGACGCCGACCGGAGCAAGCCCGAGCCCGACCTCGTCGCCAGCGCGATGGACAAGGCCGCAGGCACGACGGGCGTCATGATCGGTGACTCGACGTGGGACATCATCGCCGCCGGGAAGCTCGGGATCCCCTGCATCGCAGTCCGATCCGGAGGATATGGCGTCGACGAGCTGCGCCAGGCGGGAGCCCTGCGGGTGTTCGATTCGCTCGTCGACCTGGGCACCCACCTCGATGACACCCCGCTCAGGACGCCAACGAGCTAGCCCTTTGCCTACGGCTGAGCAGTGAGCCCCGCAGCTTCGATGCCCGCGACAGCGGCCGCCTCGTCGTTGTCGGACGTGTCGCCCGTGACGCCGAGCGCGCCCAGCAAGGTGCCGCCGGCGTCCTTGATCAGGACTCCACCAGGAACGGGGATAAGCGATCCGCCGACGGCCGAGGTGACGGCGGCGATGAAGTAGGGCTGCTGCTCGGCGCGCTCCATCAGCGCACGCGAACCCATACCGAGCGAGACCGCGCCGTGCGCCTTGCCGAACGCGACCTCGAATCGCTTGTTGGACGAGCCGTCCTCGCGCTCGACGGCCAGCACGTGGCCACCGGCGTCGATGACGACGAACGTCATGGGCTTGAAGCCGGCGCTAGCAGCGTGAGCGCGCGCGGCGGCAATGATGGTGCGGGCGGTGTCGAGGGTGATGGTCATGCGGGACTCTCTTGTAGGTGACTAGGTGTTTGCAGCTGCTTGAAGGTGATGCGGCGGCGGTGCAGGATCGGTTCGGTGTAACCACTTGGCTGCGACGTGCCCTCGAAGATCAGGTCACGCACTGTCTGGAACGCCTCGCCGTCGTAGGCGGGAGCCATCGGGATGTAGTCGGCGTCGCCGGAGTTCTGCTCGTCGACCACGAGGGCCATCCGGCGCAACGTCTCCTCGACCTGCTCGGCGGTGACAACGCCGTGGAGGAGCCAGTTGGCGACGTGCTGCGAAGAGATGCGGCAGGTCGCGCGGTCCTCCATGAGAGCCACCCCGTTGATGTCGGGCACCTTGGAGCAACCAATGCCTGCGTCGATCCAACGAACGACGTAGCCGAGGGCGCTCTGGATGTTGTTGTCGAGCTCGGCCTGGCGGTCCTCGGCGGACCAGTCGGGCTCGGCCAGCGGGATCGTCAACAGCTCGCCGAGCGTGGCGCGCGCTCCCCCGGCGGCGAGCTCGTCTTGACGTGCCTGGACGTCGACCTGGTGATAGTGCAGCGCGTGAAGCGTGGCAGCGGTCGGCGACGGCACCCAGGCACATGTTGCGCCGGCTTGGGGATGCCCGATCTTCTGCGCCAGCATGTCGGCGAGGTTGTCGGGCGCGGCCCACATGCCTTTGCCGATCTGGGCGCGACCCTTGAGCCCGCACGCGAGACCGACATCGACGTTCCACGCTTCATACGCCGCAATCCAGGGCTGGGTGCGCATGTCGGCCTTGCGCACCATGGGCCCGGCGAGCATGGAGGTATGGATCTCGTCGCCCGTGCGATCGAGGAAGCCGGTGTTGATGAACGCGATGCGGTCGCGAGCGGCGTAGATGCAGGCCTTGAGATTGACCGTGGTGCGGCGTTCTTCGTCCATGATGCCGACTTTGATCGTGAGCGGCGGCAGGCCGAGCGCCTCCTCGACGCGCGCGAAGAGATCGACGGTGAACGCGACCTCGTCGGGCCCATGCATCTTGGGCTTGACGACATACATCGAGCCGGTGCGCGAGTTGGCGAGGGCGGTGTTGCCACGGATGTCGTGGACGCTGCCGAGTGCGGTGACGAGCGCGTCGAGGATACCTTCGGGCACCTCGTCGCCGTTGCGGTCGAGCACTGCGTCGGTCGTCATGAGGTGGCCGACCTGGCGGATAAAGAGCAGCGAACGCCCGTGCAACGTGACGGTCTCGCCTGTGGCGGTGGTGCAGAGGCGGTCGGGGTGCATCGTGCGGGTGAACGTCTCGCCGCCTTTGGTGATCTTCTCGGCCAGTGTGCCGCGCATGAGGTGCAGCCAGTTGCGGTAGCCGACGACCTTGTCGCCCGCGTCGACAGCGGCGACTGAGTCCTCGAGATCCATGATGGTGCTGAGGGCTGCCTCGAGGACGATGTCCTTGACTCCGGCCAAGTCAGTCGCGCCGATCGCGTCGGTGCGGTCGATGTGGATCTCGACGTGGAGCCCGTGGTGCACGAGCACGATGGCGTCGGGGGCTTCTGCCGCACCGCGGTAGCCGACGAACTGCGTGGGATCGGCGAGCCACTTGGCACTGCCGTCGACCGTGGCGACGAGACCTTGGGCATTGACGGCGTATGCGGTCACGTCGGCGTGCGAGGCGCCGGCGAGCGGCAGGTGCTCGTCGAGGAACGAACGCCCGCGGGCGACAACTTCAGCGCCCCGCGTGGTGTTGTACGTGTTGCCGCGCGCGAGATCGCCGTCCTCGGGAATGACGTCGGTGCCATACAGCGCGTCATACAACGAGCCCCAACGCGCGTTGGCGGCGTTGGTCGCAAAGCGCGCATTGAGCAGCGGAACGACGAGTTGCGGCCCCGCGAGGCTGGAGACCTCGTCGTCGACGCCGCTCGTGGTGATCTGGAAGTCCTCGGGGACGTCGACGAGATAGCCGATCTCGCGCAGCTTGGCCTCATACGCCATCGCGTCCACCGCGCCTGGGTTCTCGCGGTGATAGGCATCGAGCGCAGTCTGGATCTCGTCGCGCTTGGCGAGCAACTCACGGTTGCGGGCCGTGAAATCGTGGACGATCGCGTCGGCGCCCTCCCAGAACGCGCTCGGGTCGACCCCCGAACCAGGCAGTGCCTCGTCCATGATGAAGCGATAGAGCGGAGTCGCCACGCTCAGGTCGCCGAGCTGCACGCGTTCGGTCATGTCAGATGTCTTCCGTCAGTTTCCACGATATGGAAATGGTTGTGCTTATAATGGAAACTATCATGTCTCCTCACCTCTCTGCCGAGCCCGTCCCCCGGGGCAGCGCAGCGCCCGCACCGAGTGCTGGTGGCGTGCAGTCGCTCCATCGATCGCTCGATCTCCTGGAGATCGTGGCGGCCGGCGGGGGCCACATGGCGATCGGCGAGATCGCCGCTGCCTCGGACATACCGCTCCCGACGATCCACCGCCTGTTGCGCACGCTTGTTGAGCGCGGCTACATGCGCCAGCTGCCCAATCGTCGGTATGCGCTCGGGTTCCGCCTCGTCAACCTCGGCACCGCGGCCAACGGCATGGTCGGCGCCAACGCCGAGCCCATCTTGGCCGAGCTGGTCGCAGCCCTGGGCGAGACCGCCAACCTGGCGATGCTGTCGGGAGACCACGCCGAGTACGTCGCTCAGGTGCCTTCCCGTCATGCGATGCGGATGTTCACCGAGGTGGGTCGCCGCGTCGAGCTGCACTGCACCGGCGTCGGCAAGGCGCTGCTTTCGCAGCTGGACGGCCAGCAGGTGGCGGCAATCATCACCCGGGTCGGGCTCCCGGCATACACCGACTACACGATCACTTCCGCCGCAGCGCTGAGCGAGGCGCTCACCGAGATCCGCAGCCGCTCCTACGCCATCGACCAAGAAGAGCAAGAGCTCGGCGTTCGTTGTGTCGCCGTGCCCGTGCCATCGAGTCACATGGCGGTCTCGGTGTCGGGCCCGCTCAGCCGTATGACCGACGACGTGGTCGCCCGCGCCGTTCCACTCCTCCAGGCGGCGGCTGCACGCCTCGCCGCAGATCTCTCCCCCGGAAGGCCCGTATGACCACGCCCGATCTGACCACGCCCGATCTCACCACGCCCACCGCCGCTCTGATCGACCCCGCCGAGCTCGTCGCGGCGCTGCCCGAGGGTTGCGTCATCGTCGACCGCGACCGCATGGACTCCTACCGCTGGGACCGCGCCAATGACCCCGATGCGGGCCTCCCGCTCGCCGTCGTCCGTGCCACGTGCACCGAAGACATCCAGGTGGCCGTACGTTTTGCCGCCGCCCACGCTATCCCCGTCATCCCCCGCGGCGCTGGCTCCGGTCTGTCGGGCGGATCGTCCGCGGTCGAGGGCTGCATCGTCGTCTCGACCGAGCGCATGCGCACTATCGTGGTCGACCCGGTCACCCGCACGGTCGTGGCCGAGCCAGGCGCGTTCAACGCCGAGGTGAAGGCGGCCGCCGCCGAGCACGGCCTCTGGTATCCGCCCGACCCTTCCTCATACGAGATCTGCTCGATCGGCGGCAATGTAGCCACCAACGCCGGCGGCCTGTGCTGCGTCAAGTACGGCGTGACCACGGACTACGTGCTCGGCATGACCGTGGTGCTTGCCGACGGCACCGCTGTCGACCTGGGCGGGCCGCGGCTCAAGGACGTCGCCGGGCTGTCGCTCACCAAGTTGTTCGTCGGCAGCGAAGGCACCCTCGGCATCATCAGCAAGGTGGTGCTGCGGCTCATCCCCGCTCAGCGCGCACCGTCGACGCTCGTCGCGTCGTTCGGGTCACTCGACGATGCGACTCAGGCGGTTCTCGACATCACCCGCGTGATGCGGCCGTCGATGCTCGAGTTCATGGACAAGGCGTCGATCAATGCCGTCGAGGACGTCACCAAGATGGGCCTCGACCGCTCGGCCGAGGCGATGCTCGTCATCCAGTCCGACGAGCCTGACCTGTATGCCGCTGCCGAGATCGCCCAGATCACTGCATTCTGCGAGGCCAACAACGCCACCGAAGTCTTCTCGACCGACGACCCGGAGACCGGCGAGTCCTTCGTTGTCGCCCGGCGCATGGCGATCCCCGCAGTCGAGAACAAGGGGTCGCTCCTCCTCGAGGACGTCGGCGTGCCTGTGCCCAAGCTGGGTGCGTTGGTGCGCGGCATCGAGGCCATCTCGCTCAACCGCGCTGTGATCATTGCCGTGATCGCGCACGCCGGAGACGGCAACACGCACCCGCTCATCGTGTTCGACCCCATGGACGCCGACGAGACCGCGCGCGCCCAACTTGCATACGGCGAAGTCATGGATCTCGCCATCACGCTCGGCGGCACGATCACGGGCGAGCACGGCGTGGGGCGGCTCAAGAAGGGCTGGCTCGGCAACTACCTCGGCGCCGACGTGCTGGGCCTCAACCACAAGATCAAGGCCGCTCTCGACCCGCAAGGCATCCTCAACCCCGGCGCGGTGCTCTAGCCCGCCTTGCTGCGGCTCCGCCCGCCACGCACCACGGCTCGTTGACTCATCACATGGGTTGCAACCCATTGGATGAGTCACGTTCCCATGGCCTCATGGGAAACCGACCGATTAGTACGGGTCGGGCTCGGGGCCAAAACGGAAGTGCCGACCGCTGATCTCGTGCACATCGATCCGGACGAAGTTGCGCTTGTCGGTCGGGATCCACGGCACCAAAGGCAACAGTTCCGCCGCCGAACGTTCGGCGTCTTTCTCCACGATTCGCGCAGTGCCTTTAGCGACCACGCTCCACCCTTCGTGGTCGTCATAGGCATCGACCTCGAAGGCGACAACGTTCTGCATGACGGCACCAAACAACTTCGTGCCCTCAGCCGTACGAAACACGATCGAGCCGTCCGAGGCCACGTAGTTGACCGGAAAGATCTCTGGCTCCCCCGCGATGCTGAGCGCGAGATGGCCGAAACTGCCTCCGCTGAGCAGCGCCCAGCTTTCGCTGTCACTGAGCACCACTACCGGCGCTTGCGTCTCTGTCATGGCGACCTCCTCGTCCTCTCCATCCAGCATGCAACGACGTGGCCGCCCGCGTTATGTCCGGATGACATGTCCTTCCGGGACCTTGGTCCTGCCGATTTCGTAGCGACGACGGGTCGAATCCCCGTAGGCTTTTGCCATGCCCGAATCCAAAGCAGTGTCCATCGTCGAAGCTGGCCCACGGAAGGTCGCCCGACGTGTGCTCGTCCACGCCCCGGCAGCCGAGATATTTGCCCTGGTTGCCGACCCGCATCGCCACCCGGAACTCGACGGCTCCGGCACCGTGCGCGACACCCCCGTCACCGGCCCTGAGCGTCTGAGCCAGGGCGCGACGTTCACCGTGGGCATGCGGCAATATGGCGTGCCCTACAAGATCAAGTCGACCGTGACGGCATTCGAGGACGATCGCCTCATCGAGTGGCAGCACCCCCTCGGACACCGCTGGCGCTGGGAGCTTGTCGAGACCACGCCCGGCACCACCGAGGTTACCGAGACGTTCGACTACTCCACCGGCAAGTCGAAGAAGATGCTCGAAATTTTCGGCTTCCCGGCCAAGAACGGCCAGGGCATCACCGAGACCTTGAAGGCGCTCCAGTTGCGCTTTGAGCAACCCAAGGCACCACCTGCGGTCTAGACCACCGCGACGAGACCTTGCTCGTACGAGGCCGACGGCACCGAGCCGAGCGAGCGCCAGCTGTCCTGGAGGATCTGCGCGGCGGCCGTGAGTTCAGGTTCGCTCAACGTGTAGGGCAGACGCATGAAGCGTTCGAACGCGCCGTCGACGCCAAAGTTTGGCCCCGCCGTCACCAGTAGACCGCGCGATCTCGCAGCCAAGGCCAATCCTGAGCTGAGGGGTGCGCCGAGGTTGACCCACAGGCTCAACCCGCCGACGACGTCGGGGACGCCCCACTCTGGGATCCGCGCACGAAGCTCGGCCGCCAAGTGATCGCGACGCAGGTGCAGCTGAGCGGTACGACGCTCGATGATCGCGTCGAGCTCACCGAACGTCTCCATGGCAACCGCCTGGTCGAGATGCGGCGAGCCCATGTCGCTGGTCGGGCGCATCGCGACGAACGAATGGATCAGCTCCGCGTCGGCGCGGATCCATCCCACACGCATACCGCCCCACACGCTCTTGCTCAGCGACCCGACGGTGACGACGGTCGTGTCCCGGCGCGCATACGTGGCAACGGACGGCACGTCGAAGCCACGGTCGATGTCGAGATCGCCCATCGTCTCGTCAATCAACAAGATGGTGCCCGAGCGGCTCGCGCTGTCGACCACGACCTCACGCACCTCGGGCGTCATCCAGGCACCGGTCGGGTTGTGGAACTCGGGGATCAGGTACGCCAGCGTCGGCCGGGCGCGTTCCATCGACTCGCGCAGGCGCGCGGCGTCCCAGGCGCCATCCATGATCGGCGTGGTGACGAAACGCGCGCCCGACGCACGGAGGGTCTCGTATGCGTGCGGGTAGGTCGGCGACTCGATCAACACGCGATCACCCGGCGACACCAAGGTGCGCGCGATCAACGAGATCGCATGCTGGGCACCGATCGTGACCATGACCTGGTCCGGTGTCGTCGGCAAACCTCGCGCGGTGAAGCGATCAGCGATCATCGCTCGCAGGGTCGGATCGCCGGAGAGGTCTATGCCGGGGCGAGCCAGGATCGAGGGGATGTCCTCCATCGTCCGGCGAATGATGGCGTCGAGCCCCGAAATCGGCGAAGGCACCGCGCGGCTCATGTCAATGACGCCGCCGTGCTCATGATCGACCGGATTGCGCTGCGAACGCGGCATTCTCGTAACGCTGCCGGACCCCCGCACGCTCACCAGATGACCGGACTCACGCAACCGCTTGTAGGCGGCCACGATCGTCGTGCGGCTGCGTCCCAGACGCTCCGCTAGCTCGCGCTCCGAGGGCAAGCGCGTACGCGTGGCGATGCGGCCATCGATGACCAAGAGCCTGATGCGTTCGGCAAGGGCGACATAGGCGCTCGCGCCGGTGTCCCACTCCCCCAGCATCTTGTCGAGCGCACTCGCGTTGAGCGTGGACTGGACTTCGAACTCCGACGACATAGGTCCAGTATGCGTCGATTGGCCTCTTTGCACCAGTCCACATACGCGATTGAATCGTTCCATCAGTCCACTTCGCCCGCTACTGCGTTCTCGAAAGGTCCAGCCGTGTTCATCGTCATCTTCTTGATCGTCCTCGCCGTTGCGGGCTTGACCCTGCTCACACGCGCCGTGATGCGGGACGGATATGGCCAGAAGCCCTACCAAGTCGACTACGACACCCGATCCGCCGGTTGAGCCCGTCGAAACCGCGCAGCGGGTTCCATCAATTCCCCCACGCTCAACGACCTTTTGCGCGAAGATGAACACGCGCGAGCAGGGGTTTCGCACGGTGTTCTAGCGAGGGGAGTCGCATGGGCCGCACATGGCTTTACTTCCTTACCGCGGGAGCACTGAGCATTCTCGTCTACGACCTCGAGTCGAACTGGGTCGTGCTCGACGCGATCTACCTCCTCCTCGGCTTAGGTAGCGTCGCGGCGATCCTTGTAGGAGTGCGCCTCCACAAGCCGCGCAACACGACCGCGTGGTACCTCATGGCCGTCGGGTTGTTCTCGTGGACAGTGGCCGACGCTACGTACAACTGGTACCGCGACGTTCTCGAGGTCAATCCATTCCCCTCCGTCGCTGACGTCTTCTATCTCGCCGCCTACCCCATCCTGGCTGCCGCCATCGGCGTACTGATCCACCATCGTCGCCAGGGTCGTGACATCGCCGGCATCGTTGACAGCGCCATCGTGATCGTCTCGATGGGCCTCCTGTCGTGGGTCTTCCTGGCCAATCCGATTTTGGACGGCGACGAACCTTGGTCATCGCGCCTGGTGTCGGTGGCTTATCCGGTCGGCGACATCTTGCTCCTCGCGATGCTCGTGCGCCTCGTCACCACACCGGGCAACAAGACCACAGCGTTCCGCTTGCTGACCGGTGCAGTCCTGCTCCAGGTCGCAGCCGACACGATGTTCGCCACTGCATTGTCGGACTATTCGCGGGCGCTCGACGCACTCTGGTTGGGCTCGTATGTGCTGTGGGGCGCCTCGGCACTTCACCCCTCGATGACGTCTCTGTCCGAGCGTGTACAGGTCGATGCCATGTCCTTCACGACGCGGCGACTGGTCGCGCTCATCCTCGCAGTTTTCGTGGCGCCCGCGGTGCTCGTGGCACAAGCGATAGCCCATGTTGATCTCGACACCTGGGCCGTGCTCACGTGTTTGACAGTGCTGTTCATGTTGGTGGTGATCCGGATGGCCATGGCCTTGCATGCGATGAAGCTTTCATTCGAGGAGCGCGTTCAATTGCGCGGGGACCTCACTCACCAAGCCGCTCACGACGCACTCACTGGTCTCGCCGATCGCGCCGCCGTGCTCGACGCGATCGGTGCGGCGCTCCACCGCGGGCAACGTGCGGGCACATCGACAGGCCTCCTCTTCATCGACCTCGATCACTTCAAGCAGGTCAATGACGTCTACGGGCACCGAGCAGGTGACGATGTGCTCATCGAGGTCTCGCGCCGCATGCGCGCCAGCGTGCGCGAAGGCGACACCGTAGGTCGGCTTGGCGGCGACGAATTTGTCATCCTGCTCGAAGCGTTGCCGGACGAGCAGGAGGTTGTTGCGCTCGCTTCGCGGCTGCTGAAGTCCCTGCGCAGGCCCATTGTCACTCGCACACAAGCCCTTACGATGAGCGCAAGCATCGGTGTCGCGTTCAGCCTGGACGCCAGCACCAACGTGACCCAATTGCTTCATGAGGCAGACGTCGCGGCTTATCGGGCAAAGACCGGCGGCCGCGACCGAGCCGAAGTCTTCGACGAGACGCTGCGCCGCGAGCTGGACGAACAGACCGAGATCGAAGAAGCGCTCGGCATAGCGTTGGCCACGGGCGAGCTCGTCCTGTTCTATCAGCCGATCGTCTACGTCAGCACAGGCACGACAGTTGGCTACGAAGCACTGATCCGCTGGAACCGACCCGGTCACGGCTTGCTTGAACCCGACGCGTTCATACCAATCGCTGAGCGCTCCGACCTCATCTGCGACATCGATCGGTGGGTGCTGCGCGAGTCGATGCGCCAGCTCGCTGCCTGGACAGAAGCCGACCCTGAAAGATTCGGCGACCTCGCCATGGGTGTCAATATCTCTGGTCGGCACTTCGCTGAAGGCCGCATCATCGAGGACGTCCTCCTGACGCTCGAGGACTCCCGGATCAAGCCGAGCCGCCTCGTCCTCGAGGTCACCGAGACCGTGCTGGTCGATGTGCCCACCGCGGTCAGCCACATGAGCGCCCTTCGCGAGCACGGAGTCACGATCGCGATCGACGACTTCGGCACCGGCTACA
>JAOPXA010000303.1 GCA_025965395.1 Nocardioidaceae bacterium
CATGGAGTACGTAGGAGCGAACGACACGGCCGTGCGCCCGGGACCGCCAAAAGCTTGGAGGATCTGCTGCATGATCTCGTTCGACCCGTTGGCCGGCCACACCTCCGAGACGCCGAGACCTTGACCGAGGTACGCGGCCAACGCCGTGCGGAGCTCGGTGGCCTCACGATCGGGGTAGCGGTTGAGATCGGAAGCAACCGCCAGGACGGACTCGGCGATGTCCTTGGCTGCGGCCTCGCTCGGTCCGTACGGATTCTCATTGACGTTGAGCAGGACCGGCACGTCGATTTGGGGCGCACCGTAGGGCTCCTCGTCGCGCAGTTCGTCGCGCAGCGGAACCCAGTCCGGAGCGCTCACGACGGCGACGCGAATCGGATCGACACGGCTGCTCCGTGCGAGGGGAGGTCTTCGGCTTCGGCGAGCGTGACGACGTGACCGGCGACGTCGGTCAGAGCCGCGCGCGAGTAGGTGATGACCTGCATGTTCTTGAGGAACGCGCGGACCGACAACCCCGAGGAGTGGCACGCACACCCGGCCGTCGGCAACACGTGGTTGGAGCCCGCGCAGTAGTCGCCAAGCGACACCGGCGCGTAGGAACCCACAAACACCGCACCGGCATTGCGGATCTGCGCGGCCACCTCGGCCGAGTCGCGGGTCTGGATCTCGAGGTGCTCGGCCGCATAGGCGTTGACGACATCGAGTCCTTGCGCCACGTCGCGCACCAGAACGATGGCCGACTGCTGGCCCGACAGGGCGATCTCGATGCGCTCACTGTGCTTGGCCAACGGGACTTGGCGATCCAGCTCGGCCTCGACCGCGGTCGCGAGGTCCGCACTGTCAGTAACCAAGACCCCTGCGGCCATCGGGTCGTGCTCAGCCTGGCTGATCAGGTCAGCGGCCACGAACGCCGCGTCCGCGCTGTCGTCGGCGAGGATGGCGATCTCGGTCGGACCCGCTTCGGAGTCGATGCTCACGGTCCCCTGGAGATAGCGCTTGGCGGCAGCAACGTAGATGTTGCCGGGGCCCGTGATGAGGTTGACCGGCCGACATGGTCCGGCGCCATAGGCAAACATCGCCAGCGCCTGAGCGCCTCCGGCCGCGTAGACCTCGTCGATGCCGAGCAGCGCGCAAGCCGCGAGAATCGTGGGGTGCGGAAGCCCGCCGAACTCCTTCTGCGGAGGGCTTGCCAGCGCGATCGAATTCACGCCAGCGACTTGGGCGGGCACCGAGTTCATGACGACCGTGCTCACGAGAGGCGCGAGTCCACCGGGCACATACAGCCCGACACGGTCCATCGGCACCACGCGACGTTGCACGACAGCCCCGTTGCCGTAGTCAGTCAAGACGTCTGACTCAAGCTCAGCCTCGCTGCTGACGCGTAGGCGCGAGATGGACTCCTCGAGCGCACGACGAATGTCAGGATCGAGGTTCTTGAGCGCCTCAGCGAGTGCCTCGGCCGGCACGGCAAGCGACGCTGGGCGGACGCCATCGAAGCGCTCGCCATACTCGAGGACAGCCTCCTCGCCGCGCACCCGCACGTCTTCACACAGCGGCCGCACGACCGCCAGCGCGTCGTCGACATTGAAGTCGGCACGCGGCACAACGGAGCGGTAGGCCCCCTCGAGATCGTGGGGGTCAGGGGTTACGTCTCGCACATCGATGCGACGGATGGTGGGCACCCAGCCATTCTACGGAAGGCGCTACCGTGAGCAGGTGGCCGCCAACAGCACACCCGCGACGATCGTCCTCGCGGGCGCCAAGATTGCCTTCACCGTGCATCCGTACGAGCACGATCCCCGTGCCCAGTCGTACGGGCTCGAGGCCGCCGAAGCGCTGGGGGTCGAGCCGTCTCGCGTGTTCAAGACGCTCATGGTGTCGGTCGATGGCGAGCTGTGCGTCGGGATCGTGCCTGTCGACATGTCGCTCGATCTCAAGTCCGTGGCCGGAGCGCTCGGAGGCAAACGAGCGAGTATGGCCGCCCTGGGCGACGCCGAACGCGCCACGGGCTACGTGGCGGGCGGAATATCGCCTCTGGGCCAGAAGAGGCCACACCGCACCGTCGTCGATGAGACCGCGCTTTTGTGGGACACCGTGTATGTCTCGGGGGGCCGCCGAGGCCTCGACATCGCGCTAGCGCCCGACGACCTCATCGCGCTCACCGGCGCGGTTGTGGTCGACATCGCGCGCTGAGTAGACCGACCACACGATGCCCACGAGCGCGAGCGCAGGCCAGACGAACAAGGGCGTGATGGTGTCGAGGGCGAGCTGCTGAGGCGCGGTGTCCCCCACCTTGAGCCCGGCGACCGTGGTGGGGTCAGGCGGACCCACTCGGACGCCGAACCAGTAGGCCAACAGCGCCGCGGCGAGTGACGCGACGACGGCGACCGGCACCAGCACCCACCCGCGCGATCGGTAGGCCCACCCGAACCACAAACCCCACACGAGCGAGACTGCAGCGCTCACGCATACGTAGACGACAACGACGCCGAAGCGATCCTTCGACGCGAACTCGGTGAGCACCAGCCCCTCCGAGGTCCGCAACGTCAGGGCCGGGCTCGCGATCCAGCTCCAGAGCAAACCGACGACCAGCGCGAGGGCCAGGTAGATCAGAACAGGCCGAAGGAATGGGCGCAGCGTCGTCACACGAGGCAATTCTGACCGAGAAGCTCCTTGAGATCCGCGATGAGCGCAGAGCTCCGGCTCACCCGCAGCGCGTCGTCGAGCTTCATCAGCTTGCTGCCGTTCTGGTTGACGAGCTTGAGGTGTACTTCGCTCAGGCCGGGATGATCGGAAAGGATCGACTTGAGCGAACCCACGGTTTCGGTCGTGCACCGGGCAAGTGGCATCGACACGACCAGCGGCGCTGTCGACTCCGAGATGCTGATGTTGGGGGCGGTGACTTCCTTGCCGAGGATCTCGACGGAGTCGTCGTTGCGGCTGAGCCGGCCCTTGACCACGATGATCGTGTCCTCGACAAGTTGCGGTGCAGCAAGCTCGTAGGCCGAGGCGAACAACACGACCTCGATGCCGCCCTCGAGGTCCTCGACGTTGACGCGCGCCCACATCTTGCCACTCTTGCTCATCCGTCGCTCGACGCTCGCCACGAGGCCAGCGATCTTGACCGTCGTGTTCTCCGGGCGCTCGGTGTCGGACGTCAGCTCGCCGATCGTGCAGTCACTGTTGGCGCGCAAGATGTGCTCAAGGCCGCGCAACGGGTGGTCGGAGACGTAGAGGCCGAGCATGTCGCGCTCATAGGCGAGCAAGGTGGCCTTCTCCCACTCGGCGACATCGGGCACGTTGATCGACATGCCGGCGAATGCCTCCTCGTCGAGCCCGGCAAACAAGGATTCTTGACCGTTGGCCTGGTTGCGCTTGACGTCGACGTACTGATCGACGGCTTCCTCGGCAATCAACGTGAGCGACCGGCGTGTGTGCCGCAGCGAGTCGAAGGCACCCGCCTTGATGAGTGAGTCGATCAGACGCTTGTTGCAGACCGGCACCGAGACCTTGTCCATGAAGTCGGGGAAGTCGGTGAAACGCCCCTCGGTCTCGCGCGCCTTGACGATTTCGGCGACGACGTTCTCGCCGACGTTGCGCACCGCGGAGAGCCCGAAGCGGATGTCTTCGCCGACGGAGGCGAAGTTGGCGACCGAGTCATTGACGTCGGGTGGCAGCACCTGGATGCCCATGCGCCGGCACTCGTTGAGGTAGATCGCTGACTTGTCCTTGTCGCCGCGCGTGCTGGTGAGCAGCGCTGCCATGTACTCGGCGGGGAAGTTGGCCTTGAGGAACGCGGTCCAGTAGGAGATCACGCCGTATGCGGCCGAGTGCGCTTTGTTGAAGGCGTAGTCGGAGAACGGCAGCAGGGTGTCCCAGAGGGTCTAGATCGCGGCCGGCGAGAACCCGCGCTCCAGCATGCCGCCCTCGAAGCCAGCGAACTGCTTGTCGAGCTCGGACTTCTTCTTCTTGCCCATCGCGCGACGGAGGTTGTCGGCCTGGCCGAGTGTAAACCCCGCCAACACCTGAGCGATCTCCATGACCTGCTCTTGGTAGACGATCAGGCCGTATGTCTCCCCCAGCACCTTTTCGAGCGGCTTCTCCAGCTCCGGGTGGATCGGGTCGATCGGCTCGCGGCCGTTCTTGCGACGGGCGTACTTGTTGTGCGAGTCGGCGCCCATCGGGCCCGGTCGGTAGAGCGCGCCGACAGCGGAGAT
>JAOPXA010000300.1 GCA_025965395.1 Nocardioidaceae bacterium
CACTCGTGAACCACGATCCGGGCCCGATGACGATCCAGTCGGCCTCCTCGATCGCGGCGACGGCCTCGGGGCAGGCCGGTGGATCTGCGGGATCGAGCGATACGGCGAGCACTGAGCCGTTGGTCGAAGCGACTTCGACCTGGCCTCGAACCGTACGAACTTCGGTGCCCATACGTACTTCTGCCTCGATCGTCAGGGGCACCGAGCTCATCGGCAGCACGCGCCCTTGCGCACCGAGAAGCTCACCTACGAGGTCGAGACCCTTGACGTGATCGCCGAGAAGGTCCCAGAGCGCCACGATCAGTAGGTTTCCCACTGCGTGCTGGTGCAGATCGCCCTCGCTCGAGAAGCGATGCTGAAGCACATCGGCCCAGGTGCGGCCCCAGGAGTCATCGCCGCAGAGCGCAGCCAACGCCATGCGCAGGTCTCCGGGAGGCAGAACTCCGAGCTCCTCGCGCAACCGGCCTGAGGACCCGCCGTTGTCGGCCACGGTCACCACGGCGGTGAGCTCGGTCGTGAGTCGGCGAAGTGCCGAGAGGCTGGCGAACAGGCCGTGCCCGCCGCCGAGGGAAACCACCTTCGGGGCCGGGATGCCGCCCCGCAGTCGGTTGGGGCGGGCGTTCATTCGCGGCCGAGGTCGCGATGGACCACCAAGGTCTTGACGCCATGAGCACGCAACCGCTCGGCGAAGGCCTCGCTCATGGCAACACTGCGGTGCTTGCCCCCGGTGCAACCGATCGCGATGTTGAGAAAGTGCTTGTCCTCGCGGAGGAACCCAGCCGTCAAGAGCGAGACGATGCCCTCATAGCGTTCGAGGAACTCCGCAGCGCCGGCCTGGCTGCGGACATACTGCTTGACCGGTTCGTCGAGCCCTGTCTGCGGGCGAAGCTCGTCGATCCAGAACGGGTTGGGGATGAAGCGCATGTCGGCCACCATGTCAGCGTCGATGGGGATGCCGTACTTGAAGCCGAACGAGACGACCGAAGCTCGGAGTCCACCGGACTCAGGGTTCTCGAAGGCGGCACGCACCCGCTGGCCCAGCTGGTGGACGTTGAGGTTGCTGGTGTCGACGACCGTGTTGGCGCGCCCACGGAGGTTGCGCAACAGTTCGCGCTCGCGCTTGAGGCCGTCCATGAGACGGCCTTCGAGGCTCAGCGGGTGCGGGCGTCGGGCGGCTTCCTGACGGCGGACCAGCACCTCGTCGGAGGCCTCCAGGTAGAGCACCTGCGCGGTGATTCCCTTGGCGCGCAGCGCCTCGAGCTCATCGACGAGCCCCTCGAAGAATCCCCGAGAGCGCGCGTCGACCACGACGGCCAGGTGGTTGATGTCAGCGGATTGCTCCACCATGTCGATCGCGTGGGACAGCATGGGAGCTGGCAGGTTGTCGATGACGTAGTAGCCGATCTTCTCCAGCACCTTGGCAGCCGAACCGCGGCCTGCGCCCGTCATGCCGGTGACCAGCACGAACTCGGTGATGGCAGTCATCAGTCCTCCAGGATCTCGCCCGTGCTGACGTTGACGGACAGTTGACCAGTCTTCTTGGTCCCATTCTGTCCTGCCAACGCAGCGACGATGGACTCGGCAGTCGCGTGTCCGATGCCGGGGACGTCGCAGATGTCTTCGGCGGTCGCCGCTTTGAGTGCTTTGAGGGTGCCGAATGTCTTCATGAGCGCCTTGCGTCGGACGTCACCCAGGCCCGGTATGTCGTCGAGAACGCTCGTCGTCATGGCCTTCGAACGACGCTGGCGGTGATGGCCAATCGCGAATCGGTGCGCCTCATCGCGGATGCGCTGCAGCAGGTAGAGACCCTCGCTCGATCGCGGCAAGATCACCGGGTCCTCGTCGTCGGGCAGCCATACCTCCTCGAGACGCTTGGCCAGACCGCAGAGGGCGATATCGGTGAAACCCAGCTCGGTCAGCGCCTGCGATGCGGCGGAGACCTGGGGCGGGCCGCCATCGACCACGACGAGCGACGGCGAGTAGGCGAACTTGCGGGGCCGACCAGTCTCGGGGTCGATGCCAGGCAGCCCATCGCCCTCGCTCGCCTGTGCCGACTTGAGCCGCTGGAACCTGCGGGTGATGACCTCGTGCATGGCGCCCACATCGCTCTGACCCTCGTGGCGGATGGTGAACTTGCGGTATTCAGACTTGCGCGGGAGTCCGTCCTCAAAGACCACCATGGACGCGACGATCTCGGTCGCGCCCAGGTTGGAGATGTCATAGCACTCGATGCGCAGCGGTGCCGAGGCCAGATCGAGCGCTTCTTGGATCTCCTCAAGCGCGCGGCTGCGCGTCGTCAGGTCGCCGGAGCGCTTGGTCTTGTGGCGGATGAGGGCTTGCTTGGCATTCTCCGACACCGTCGACATCAGCTCGCGCTTGTCGCCGCGCTGCGGGATGCGCAGGCTGACATTGGTGCCACGGAGCTCTCTCAGCCAGGCGGAGACGGCGTGAGCGTCTTCGGGCAGCACCGGAACGAGCACCTCGCGAGGAATCACGTCGGCAGGCTCACCCTCATACAGCTTGACGACGGCGCGCTCGACGAGCTCGGCGGTGGTCGCGTCGTCGACCTTGTC
>JAOPXA010000010.1 GCA_025965395.1 Nocardioidaceae bacterium
TACCACTTCTGGTTCGTCCCGGTGACGATCGGCCTGACCGCGATCGTCGCCGGCTACGAGACCGCCTGGGTGCGCACGGGCAATTAGAAGTGGCTCCGCCTCACCCGGTTCTTCGGCAAGCTGATGCTGATCAACTTCGCCATGGGCGTGGCCACGGGGATCGTCCAGGAGTTCCAGTTCGGGATGAACTGGAGCGACTACTCGCGTTTCGTCGGAGACATCTTCGGCGCACCGCTCGCCATCGAGGGGCTGCTCGCCTTCTTCCTCGAGTCGACGTTCCTGGGGTTGTGGATCTTCGGCTGGGACCGACTCAAGCCCGGGGTCCACCTGGCCACGATCTGGATCGCCGCGACCGGGACGCTGCTCTCGGCCTACTTCATCCTCGCCGCGAACTCCTTCATGCAGCACCCCGTCGGGTTCACGTTCAATGCGGACAAGGGACGCGCCGAGCTCACCGACTTTGCCGCGGTGCTCACCAACAAGGTGACGCTCGTGACGTTCCCGCACACCATCGTGGCGTGCTTCATGGTTGGTGGTGCCTTCGTCGCCGGCATCTCGATGTGGCACCTCATCAGACACCCCCAGCGCGACGCCGATGCGTTCCTCACCGCCTTGCGGCTCGGCGCCGTGACGCTCCTTGTGGCCGGGCTCGGCACGGTTGTTACCGGTGACATGCAAGGCAAGGTCATGACCGAGGTGCAGCCCATGAAGATGGCCGCCGCGGAAGCGCTCTACACGACCGCCCAGCCGGCGCCGTTCTCGCTACTGACAATCGGCACCCTCGACGGGTCCGAGGAGGTCTACAAGCTCGAGGTCCCCAAGCTGTTGTCCTACCTGGCTACCGGCGACTTCAACGGCAAGGTCCAAGGCATCAACGAGCTTCAGGCCGCGTATGAGACGAAGTACGGCCCGGGCTCCTACACGCCCAACATCCCCGTCACATACTGGACGTTTCGCGCCATGATCACGGTCGGCGGTCTGGCCATGATCGCTGGCGCCTGGATGCTCTGGGCCACCCGTCGCAGGCACCTGCCCACGTCGCGCTGGATGCTCAGGACCGCCATCGTGCTGCCCTTCTTGCCCCTGCTGGGCAACTCGTTCGGCTGGATATTCACCGAGATGGGTCGACAACCCTGGGTGGTGTTCGGACTGATGCCGACGTCGGCCGGCGTGTCGCCGGGCGTCTCGGCCACCGAGGTGGCGATCTCGCTGATCGGCTTCACGCTCTTGTACGGCGTGCTGGCCGTCGTGGAGTTCAAGCTCTTGCTGAAGTACATCAAGGCGGGCCTCCCGGACGTGGACACCTCCCCCCGGACCGACGACGACACCGACGCGCCCCTCGCGTTCGCCTACTGAACGGATCCGACCCATGGAACTCACGACCTTCTGGTTCATCATCATCGCGGTCCTTTGGATCGGCTATCTCGTCCTTGAGGGCTTCGACTTCGGTGTCGGCATGCTCATGGGCGTCCTCGCCAAGAACGACCTGGAGCGCCGCGTCCTGCTCAACACGATGGGTCCGATCTGGGACGGCAACGAGGTGTGGCTGCTCGTGGCTGGCGGTGCGACCTTCGCGGCGTTCCCCGAGTGGTACGCCACGCTGTTTAGCGGGTTCTACATCCCGCTGTTCCTGATCCTGATCGCGTTGATCGTCCGCGCGGTCGGCATCGAGTTCCGCGGCAAGCGTCCGGAGGCCTCGTGGAAACGTCGCTGGGACGCAGCGATCATCTTCGGCTCGACCATCCCTGCACTGCTCTGGGGCGTGGCGTTGGCCAACATCGTCCGTGGTGTGCCCATCGACGCCGACAAGGAGTACGCCGGCACCTTCTTCGACCTCCTCAACCCGTATGCGCTGCTCGGTGGCCTGGTCACCTTGACCGTCTTCCTCGTGCACGGCGCGGTCTTCGTGTCCCTCAAGACGGTCGGCGACATCCGCGAACGTGCCACGGTGCTCGCTTTGCGCGTCGGCCCCGTCGCTGCCGTGCTCGCCGTCGCCTTCATCGTGTGGACCGGATTCGACCAGGGTCAGTTCGCGGTGTGGCTGTTCGGCGCGCTGGCGGCCGCTGCCTTCGTGGCCGCCCTGACTTCGGGAATCTTCAACCGCGAGGGAATCGCTTTCGCACTGACGTCGTTGACCATCGGGTTCTTCGCCATCATGCTCTTCGTCGGGCTGTTCCCCGACGTGATGCCGTCGTCGCTCGACCCGGCCTGGAACCTCACCACGATTAACGCCGCATCCACGCACTTCACGCTCGTGATCATGACGTGGGTCGCGCTGATCTTCACCCCGATCGTGATCGGCTATCAAAGCTGGTCGTACTGGGTGTTCCGCAAGCGGATCGGAACGCATCACATACCGACCGAGGTGCTCGCGAAGTGAAGCCACTGGACCCGAGGCTCGTGCAGCGCTCCCGAGCCGTGCGGCGCTACTTGGTGCTCGGGGTATGCCTCGGTCTACTCACGACCGTGGTCATCATCGCCCAGGCGGTGCTGCTCTCGACCGCCATCACGCGCCTCTTTCACGGCGAGGCAGTCACCGGGCTCGCTCTGGCGGTCGCCGGGTGCTTCCTGGCCCGCGCCGGCCTGCACTGGAGTCACGCCGTCGCATCGTCACGCGCCGCAGTGGCGGTCAAGGCAGACCTGCGGCGCGAGATTGTGGCCGATTTGCTCGATCCACGGCGCCTCGGTCCTGCACCGCGAAGCTCACGCGTCATCGCCCTGCTCGGCCCGGGCCTCGATGCCTTCGACGGGTATGTCGGACGCTTTCTGCCGCAGCTGATCCTGGCGAGCCTCGTGCCGCCCATCGTCGTGGTGGCGATCCTGGTCGCAGACCCGTTGTCGGCCCTCGTCGTGGCGGTCACCTTGCCGTTAAGCATCATCTTCATGATCCTGATCGGCCTGATGACGCGCGACAAGGTCGACCAGCGATGGCTGGTGCAGCAGCGGTTGAGCAGTCACTTCGCCAACGTGCTCGACGGCCTCGTGGTCCTCAAGCTGTTCGGGCGACGTCAAGAAGTGGGCATTCGCGACGTCGGCGACCGAAGCCGCCGCGAGACCATGCGCTCCTTGCGACTCGCCTTCTTGTCCTCCCTGGTCATGGAGCTGATCGCCACCTTGTCGGTCGCCCTCGTCGCGGTCAACGTCGGGCTTCGCGTCGTCAGCGACAACCTCGACCTACGGACCGCGCTCATCGTCTTGCTGCTCGCACCGGAGGCCTACTTTCCGATCCGTCAGCTAGGAGCGATGTTCCACGACAGTGCCGAGGGTGCCGAGGCGGTCCGTGACGCTCTCGACGTCCTCGACCACGAACGCCATGCGGGGCATCTGGCGCCACCGGCCCTGTCGACGAGCGACCTCGACTTCGCGGACGTCATCGTCGAGCACCCGGATCGTGCAATCCCGTCTCTGTCCGTCCAGGCCGCCCACATCCGTCCCGGCGAGTTCGTCGCCATCACCGGACAGTCCGGTGCCGGCAAGTCGACCCTCCTGGACGTCATCCTCGGCTTCATCGCCCCCACATCGGGCACGGTCACGATCGGCGGGGTCGATCTCGCGGACGTCGACCCGGAGCGGTGGCGCGAGCAGATCGCCTGGGTGCCGCAGGTGCCGGGACTCATCGAGGGATCCGTTCTCGACAACGTCCTCCTGGCCAACTCCACGGCGACGGAGCGGGACGTGTCCCAGGCGCTCGTAGACATCGGCGCCGCCGACCTCTACCTGCAGCGGTGGTTGAGCGAGTCGGCCGCCGACGTGTCCGCCGGGGAGCGTCGACGCATCGCCTTGGCGCGGGCTATCGTCCGCATCCGCACCGAAGGAGCCCACTTGCTGCTCCTCGACGAACCGACGGCTGGCCTGGATGCTGCCCGGGAGACCAGGGTCTTGGACGTCCTACGATCGCTTTCGGTCACCGTCATCGTCGTGGCTCACCGACCGGAGACCATCGCTGCTGCGGACCGTGTCATCCGCCTCGACGCGCCCCTGTTGGTGACGACGTGAAGACGCGCCTCGCTGCTGGAATCACGCTGGGGAGCATGGCCCAGCTGAGCTCCGCCGGGTTGCTGCTCACGTCGGCGTGGCTCATCGTGCGGGCCGCCGAGCACCCACCGGTCCTCTACCTGATGGTGGCTATCGTCGCGGTCCGGTTCTTCGGGCTCGGGCGCGCGGTGTTCCGCTACGCCGAGCGCCTCCTGACCCACGACGTCGCCCTGCGGCGGACCACCGAAGATCGGGTGCGCGTCTACG
>JAOPXA010000017.1 GCA_025965395.1 Nocardioidaceae bacterium
CGACCAGCCGATTGCCGCCCGCACTGAGCTTGACGGTTGCCTCCGACAACGCACCCGCACCAGAGGCCTTGCTGGACTCGGAGATGACGCGCCATGACTCGACCTCGAAATAGGACGGACGCACGCCTTCGACCTCCTCGATGACGAGCAGCTCGAAGGACGCGTCAGCTGCCTCGAACGTGTAGCCGGACTGCTCCAGCTCCTTGACGCGATCGGTGAGTCGACTCAGCCGCTCCGGGTCACCACCGAGGTCGAAGCCAAGCTCGTTGCCCTTGAGCTCGATCGTCGCGCGGCCAGCCATCTCGGACACGAGCAGGCGCATGTCGTTGCCCACCAGCTCGGGATCGATGTGTTGGTAGAGGTCGGCATCGACACGGATGGCGCTCGCGTGCAGGCCCGCCTTGTGAGCAAACGCCGAGACGCCTGTGTAGGGCTGACGGGCATGCGGCGGGTAGTTCGTGATCTCCGAGATCGCGTGCGAGATCCGCGTCGCATCGCGCAACGCACCCGCAGGCATGATGTCGTAGCCAAGCTTGAGCTCGAGGTTGGCGATGCAGGTGATGAGGTCGGCGTTGCCGGTGCGCTCGCCGTAGCCGTTGATGCAGCCCTGTACGTGTGTGGCTCCGGCTTGCACCGCGGCCAGCGAGTTGGCTACGGCGCACCCCGTGTCGTTGTGGGCGTGGATTCCTAGCCGCGCACCCGTGCTGGCGACGTCGGTGACGATATCGGTGACCCAGTGCGGGAGCATGCCGCCGTTGGTGTCGCAGAGGACGACGACCTCGGCACCCGCCTCGGCAGCGGTCGCCACGACCTCCAGTGCATACGCCCGGTTGGCGCGGTAGCCGTCGAAGAAGTGCTCGCAGTCGAGAAAGACCCGTTGTCCCTCGGCCCGCAGGTGCGAGACCGTGTCGCGCACCATGGCGAGGTTCTCTTCAAGGTTCGTACGCAGCGCCAGCTCAACATGGCGATCGTGACTCTTAGCGACGAGCGTGACGACGGAGGCGCCGGAATCTCGAAGCGCAGCTACCAGGGGGTCGTCGGCAGCTTTGCGGCCAGCGCGACGGGTAGCGCCAAACGCCGCGAGGGTCGCGTTCTTGAGCTCCAGCTCCTTGGCCGCGAGGGCGAAGAAGTCCGTGTCCTTGGGGTTGGAGCCGGGCCAACCGCCCTCGATATAGCCCACGCCGAGGTCGTCGAGGTGCCGGGCAATGACCAGCTTGTCCTGCACGGACAAGTTGAGGCCCTCTTGCTGGGCGCCGTCGCGCAACGTCGTGTCGTAGACGTGGAATGTCGGATCGGGGGTGCTCACGTGATGTCTTCTTTCGTCGTGGTCGTGATCAGGACAACAAAAAAGCCCCCCAGTCATCGGGAGGCTGCGCGTCGGGCTGAGGAACTTAGGGCCGGACGCGCCTGTGGATAATGATCACGATGTTCTGCATGCCCCCAGCATAGACTTGTTGCCGTATGAACGCCACCGTCCCCGCTGACTACCCGCGGATCCCCGTCGCATGACCACCGTCCCGATCCCGAACGAAGTCTCCGCGATCTACGCAGTCTGCCTCGTCGCGCCCCTCGACGGCCTGTCCGATCACATCGCCCTGCCCCACGAGGACATCCTCAAAGCTCACGGCGCGACCGCAGCGCAGCTACTCCGCTTGCGTGGCCGACCGCACCAGCAGGTCATCATCGCTCGGACAGGGGTGGCCGAGGAAGTTCGGGACCTCGCGTTCACCAACCGCAAGCGCGCGCTCGAACTGGCCGAAGAACACGACGGCGTGGCCGTCGACTTGCTCCAGTCGCGGATCATCACGCACCCGTCCGACGAGACGTCCCTGGCCAACGCCTCCCAATGGGTCGTCCTCGAGCAAGACATCCAGGGCTATCCCGAGGTGGCAACGAACGGCCTCGACCAGTTTGGCCTGCCTGAGGCGCGCATCACGTTCCCACCGGCCGAGAACCGCCCGATGCTCGACGCGATCATGATGGGCATCGCACACCGACTGATTGAGGAGTGGCCTCAGCGCGACCCTGTCGGGCCGGCGACGATCACGTTGCGCGACATTGCCTACGGCTACGGCCAGGCAGACGCCGCCACAACGCCCGACGACCGCCACATCGATGTCACGTTGACCTATGACGACGACGAGCACTGGATCGACGTGACCCTGCACGACGATCCGTCCATCGCACTCTTCTCGTAGGCGCTAGCCACGCACTGTTCTGAGCTTGTCGTTCCCGTGGATTGAGCCACCCGCGGATTGAGCCTGTCGAAATCCCCTCCCTTCCCCAAGATTTGGATACCTACACGCGTATCGAGACGGTCGGATACGCGTATAAGTCTCCAAATCGCGGGGGACGGAATTCGTTGGAACCGCAACGAAAAATGTCAGGAAAGTTTGCCAAAACCCCTTGTCTGAGAGATCGACCGCCACTACACTTAGAACATACGTTCGAACAATCGGTTCGGCGGTATGAGCGGAGGTGAACGGTATGGATGTGATTCAGCATGTGCGTGACGCACAGACCTCCGTCAACCAGGCGCG
>JAOPXA010000046.1 GCA_025965395.1 Nocardioidaceae bacterium
GGCCGAGGGAATCGCGCCCGTATGAGCTGCGCTGATCGTCGTGGCCGAGTAGGCAACGGGGCCAAGGAATGCTGCCGTGGCGATGAGTGCCACCGTGGCGAGTGCCACGCGCCGGCCCCATTGATGCGCCAGCTCAGGGCCGACGAGCACCAACACAGCCCCGAGGACGCCGGCTGCCAAGGTCACGGGTCGCAGCCACGGGTTCCACGTCGTGGAGAGTAGGTGGAAGATCCAACTGGCGGTGAGCAGCGTGCCTCCGGCCAGGACTGCACGGGCGAGCAGGTCGCCGCGGATCTTCCAGAGCTCGACCGCTCCGACACCGACGAGCGCGCCGATCGCGGGGGCGAGAGCGACCGTGTAGTAGCTGTGCACGATGCCCTGCATGAAGCTGAAGGTCAGTCCGGTGACGAGCAGCCAGCCACCCCAGAGGAGCGCGAAGGTCCGTCGCTTGTCATCGCGAGGGCTGCGGGCGGCCAGAGCGACGAGGACGCCGATCGAGAGCAGCGCCGCGGGCAGGAGCCAGCTGATCTGCGTACCCATCTCAGAGCCGAAAAGGCGCCCGAAGCCGGTCGTGCCCCACTGACTGCCGCCGTTGCCGCCGCCACCTCCGACGGAGCCGGCCTCGTTGCCGTTGAGGCGACCGATTCCGTTATAGCCGAGGGTGAGCTCAAGGATGCTGTCGTTGGTCGAGCCGCCAATGATCGGGCGCGACGACGCCGGTATGAGCTCGACGATCGCGACCCACCAGCCGGCCGCGACGATCATCGCGCCGAAAGCCGCGAGCAGGCCTCGAAGGCGGATGCCGATCGTGCCCTTGCCGGCGAGACCGTATGCGGCCACGAACGCGGGAAGCACGAGGAACGCCTGCATCATCTTGGTCAGGAAGGCGAACCCGATGAGCACACCGGCAAGCACGAGCCAGCGCATCGCCTTTTCGGCGTCGATGGCGCGCGTGACGGCATACGCCGCACCGATCATGAGGAGCACGAGGAGCGCATCGGGGTTATTGAAGCGGAACATGAGGGCCGCAACCGGGGTGGTCGCGAGGACAGCGCCCGCGATCCAGGCGGCGGGCGCGGTGAACCAGCGGCGCACCGCTGCATACAGGAGAGCGACGCTGCCGACCATCATGAGCGCTTGAGGCAGAAGCATCGCGAAGGAGCTGAAGCCGAAGACGCGCGCCGAGAGGCCCATGACCCAGAGGGAGGCGGGCGTCTTGTCGACGGTGATGAAGTTAGACGTGTCGAGGGAGCCGAAGAACCACGAGGACCAGCTCTGGGAGCCCGCCTGGATGGCCATCGAGTAGTACTCGTTGGAGTAGCCGTTGATGCTGAGGTTCCAGAGGTATGCGATCGCGGTCACGGCCAGGAGTCCGGCGAAGGCGAGGCGTTCGGTGCGGCCCCAGGCCCATACGCGGGTGCGTTTGGCAGTCTTGGGTGCGGCGGCTTGGGTGGCTGGTGCGCGGGTCGTGAGCGTGGTCATGCGGGTTCTCCCTGCGGGGCCGGGCTGCGGAAGACCCACAGCTGGAAGAGGCTGAAGCGGACGACCGTCGCCACCAGGTTGGCCACGGTGAGCACGGTCAGCTCAAGGGCGCGGCCCGGGTCGGAGCCCCCGCTGTGCAGGAGCCACAGGCTGCCCGAGGTGAGCGCCAGGCAGATGCCGAAGGCGACGAGGCCACGTACCTGGTGGGTGACCTCGTTGCCCCGGCCGATCACGCCGAAGGTGAAGCGGCGGTTCATGGAGGTGTTGGCGATGGCGGTGGCGAGGAGCGCGATGACGTTGGCCCACTGAGGGTCGACGACGGGGCGCAGGCCGACGTACAACAGCGCGTACGCGATCGTGCTGATCACGCCGACCAGCCCGAACCGCACGATGCGCGATGCCAGCGCCGTGCGCGGATCGGCCATCGGGGCGCGGGCGAAGCGGGCGCGGACGTCTTCGAGGTCGAGCTGGCCCGACGCGAATCCGCGCGAGAGGCGCAGCATGCCGAGCAGGTCGGCTCTGATGGTCGAGCCGATCTTGACGCGCGAGTCGGGGTCGTCGATCCAGTCGACGGGCACCTCGTGGATGCGCAGGCCCGCATGCTCGGCGAGAACGAGGAGCTCGGTGTCGAAGAACCATCCGGTGTCCTCGACGAGCGGGAGCAGCTCGGCCGCCACGTCGGCACGGATCGCCTTGAAGCCGCACTGTGCATCGCTGAACCCTGCGCTGAGGAAGCGATGCAGGAGGGAGTTGTAGCCGCGCGACAGGATCTCGCGCTTGGGTCCGCGGACGACGCGCGAACCGCGGTTGAGGCGCGTACCGATGGCGATATCGCTGTGCCCCGAGACGAGGGGGGCGATGAGGGGCAGCAGGGCGTTGAGGTCTGTGGCGAGGTCGACGTCCATGTAGGCGAGGATGTCGGCCGATGCGCAGGACCAGAGCGTGTTGAGGGCGCGCCCGCGGCCTGCTTCGGCGAGGTGGACGGCGCGGACGCCGGGCAGCTCAGCGGTGAGGCCGAGGGCGACGCTCCAGGTGCCGTCGTCGCTGCCGTTGTCGGCGATGCAGATCTCCGTGGGGAACGGGAAGCTGTGGTCGAGGAAGCTCCGCAGCCGGCGGATGCTGGCGGCGAGACTGGCCTCCTCGTTGCGCACCGGGACGATGATCTCGACCGTCGTGGCCTGCGCCAGGGTCGCGGGTTGAGGCTGCAAGGCGAGAGCTGTTTGCGTCATAACGACCACGATGCCCAGCCGGACTGTGGCAGACCTCCCACCAGCCTGTGAGTCCCCTGAGACTGCTCATCCGTACGCAAAAACATGCTCATCCGTACGCAACGAGGCGCTCATCCGTACGAAGTTCAAGCCTTGCGTACGGATCGGCGTCGCACTTCGTACGGATCGGCGTCGCACTGCGTAAGGATCTGCGCCTCTTTTCGTTCGGATGGCGGCTAGGGGGTGGTGGGGAGGCGCACGATGAACGTGGCACCCTTGCCCGGTTCGGACTCGACGGCGACGGTGCCGCCATGAGCCTCGACCTGGCCGGCGACGATCGAGAGCCCCAGACCATTGCCTCCGGAGTTGCGCGTCCGCGCGGTGTCAGCGCGATAGAACCGCTCGAAGATCCGCTCCGCATCCGCAGGTGCGATACCCGGGCCCTTGTCACGCACCTTGATGACCGCGGTCGACCCTTCCAGCCCCACTTCGACCGAGATCGGCGTGCCCTTCGGCGTATGCACGAGGGCGTTCCGCAACAGATTGGCCAGCACCTGACGCAGCCGCGACTCATCCCCCAGCACACGCACCTCGGGCGAGCTGGCCGCATGCACGATCGGCCGCTGCGGGTCGATCGCACGGGCATCCAGCACGGCGTCCTCAGCCAGCTGATGCAGGTCGACCTCCTCGCGCTGGAGCTCCGGGTGCTGGTCGAGCCGCGCAAGCATCAGGAGGTCCTCGACGAGGCCCCCCATCCGCAGCCCCTCGCTCTGGATGCGTTGCATGAACCGATCGACCGTGGCCGTGTCCGGCGCACCCCCCTGGGCATACAGCTCGGCAAACCCCTGGATCGACGTGAGCGGCGTGCGGAGCTCATGACTCGCATCCGCGACGAACCGCCGCATCCGCTCCTCCGACTCGGCAGCATCGCGCGCCGCCTCCTCCCGCGCGATAGCGCTGGACTCGATCTGACCGAGCATCGTGTTGAGCGCGACCGCCAGGCCACCCACTTCCGTGCGCGGGTCCGACTCGGGCACACGTCGACCCAGATCACCCGCAGCGATCGCCTCCGCGGTCTCCTCGACCTCCTGAAGCGGCCGCAGACTCGAGCGCACCACGAGATAGCTCACGACACCCAAGAGCAGCGCCACGGCAATCCCGACCGCCACTTCGATCTTGACCAAGTTGGAGGTCGTCGCCCCGATCGCCCCGAGCTCCTGAGCGACAGCAACGAGCGTCCCGTCAGGGCGCTCGGCCAGCTGGACGCGCCACTGCGTCTTGCCGTCGACCGAGTCGACGGTGAACGGATCATCGTGCTTGGCGACGTACGCGGCAGTCAGCGTCTGCAGCTCGGGAAGCTGCGCCGTCGTCTTGCGGAAATCCTTGAGGTCCTCACTCGCTCCACCCGGCACGGTCAACCGTACGAATGACTGACTCGGAAGGCGCGGACCATCGTTGGCGCCCCCCGGAGGGGCCTGTCGTTCGACGAAACCATCTGACCGCGTGAACGCCTGGCTGTTGCGCGTGATGGCGCGATCGATGTCACGCAGCAGGTATTGCTTGAGCAGCAGGCTCGCCGCCACACCCGTGAGCGTCAAGGCGATCGCCACCAACACCATGATGATGACGACAAGCTTGACGCGAAGGGGCTGTGACCTCATGCGGTGCCACGCGGGAGCCGCATCACGTACCCCACGCCGCGGACCGTGTGCAGCAGGCGCGGTTCGGACGTGTCCACCTTGCGCCGCAGGTACGACACGTATGTCTCAACGACGTTGCCATCGCCGCCGAAGTCGTAGTGCCACACGTGGTCGAGGATCTGGTTCTTGCTGAGCACGCGGCCCGGGTTGCGCAGGAAGTACGTCAGCAGGTTGAACTCGGTCGGCGACAGCTCGACGTGCTCACCGCACTTGAGCACCTCGTGGCTGTCTTCGTGCAGCTCGATGTCGGCGAACGTCAGCGAATTGGTCTCCTGGCTGCGCGCGGTGCGCTTGAGCACAGCACGCACGCGCGCCACGAGCTCCTCGAGACTGAACGGTTTGGAGACGTAGTCGTCGCCACCGACGGTGAGCCCCGCAATGCGGTCGGACGGATCATCCTTCGCGGTCAGGAAGATGACCGGCACCTCGATGTGGCTGCCGCGCATCGTGCGCACGACCTCGAACCCATCGACGCCCGGCATCATCACGTCGAGCACCACAAGATCGGGCTCGTCGGCGCGCACCTTTTGCAACGCCTCGCGCCCGTCGACAGCGGTGTCGACCTCGAAGCCGGCAAAACGCAGGCTCGCGGCGAGGAGCTCGAGGATGTTGGGCTCGTCGTCGACGACAAGCAGGCGACCGGCGGATTCGTTCATGAGACCCATCCTCTTACGCCAAGCAGTGAACCGCCCCCGCTATCCCTGTGAATTGTCTGTGAAAGTCGTGAGCGCCCTGCTCCGGTAGAATGGACGGACCGTATGCTCATCTTTCTCGCGCTGCATTTCATCGCCGCGGCCCTGGCCCCTGTCCTCGTGAGATGGCTCGACCGTCGGGCGTTCTACGTGCTGAGCGCGATCCCCGCCGCCACGTTCGTCTGGCTGGTCCTCCAGACCGACCGTGTCACGGGCACTGGCACGATCACCCAGTCCTACTCCTGGATCCCCCAGCTCGGCTTCACGTTGTCGTTCTCGCTCAACACCCTCACGTGGCTCATGACGCTATTGGTGACGGGCGTCGGAGCGCTCGTTCTCTTCTATTGCGCCCAGTACTTCAGCGTCGGCGATCCGGCGATGTGGCGATTCTCCGCCGTGCTGACCGCCTTCGCGGGCGCGATGCTCGGGCTGGTCCTCGCCGACGACTTGCTCCTGCTGTATGTGTTCTGGGAGGTCACGACCGTTCTCTCGTACCTGCTCATCGGGCACAACCCGGAGCGCAAGGCCAACCGTCGCGCGGCCATGAACGCCCTGCTCGTCACGACGTTCGGCGGCCTCGCCATGCTCATCGGCATCGTGCTCATGGGCAACGCCGCCGGCACCTACCGGATCTCCGAGATCCTGATCGACCCACCCGGCGGCACCTCCGTCACGGTCGCGGTGCTCCTCATTCTCGTCGGCGCCGTGTCCAAGTCGGCCCTCGTGCCCTTCCACTTCTGGCTACCTGGCGCCATGGCCGCACCCACCCCCGTCAGCGCCTACCTGCACGCCGCCGCGATGGTCAAGGCCGGCGTCTTCCTCATCGCGTTGATGGCCCCGACCTTCTCCGACTCCCCCGGCTGGCGGCTCAGCCTGGTGACGCTCGGACTCGTGACGATGATCATCGGCGGGCTCGTGCGCTCCGCCAGTACGACGTCAAACTCCTGCTCGCCTACGGCACCGTCAGCCAGCTCGGCT
>JAOPXA010000053.1 GCA_025965395.1 Nocardioidaceae bacterium
CCGCTGGCTCAGCCCTGGTCCAGACTGACGACGCGGTGCGAACGTCCGAGCAAGAGTTGGGATTCGCCGAAGCCCAGTTCGGGACCGACGTGACCGCGACGTTCCGCCAGACGCTCGAGGAAAGCAAGTCTTCGCTGTCTCAGGCTTTCACGATCCGCCAGAAGCTCGACGACGCCGAGCCGGAAACCGACGCCGAGGCTCGCGCCATGGCCATGCAGATCCTGAAGTCCTGCGCGTCGATCAATACGGCCCTCGACGCACAGGTCGACGCGTTCGACGCACTGCGCGACCTTCAGGCCAAGGCGCCTGAGGTCTTGGCTGCAACCGGCCAACGCGCGACGGACACGCGCAAGCGCATTCCCGCGACGACCGCGCAGCTCGAGGAGCTTGCAGCGAAGTATCCCGCGACCTCGCTCGCCTCGATCAGCGCCAATCCAGCGCAGGCCGACTCTCTGCTGACATTGGCGCTCGATCAGGTCGAGAAGGGTACGGCTTTCGTTGCGGCGGAAGACCGGGCGGCAGCGGTGGTGTCGGCGCGCGCAGCAGAGGACGCGCTCGCCCAGGCGACGTTGCTCTTGGATGCCGTGGGGCACGCCGACGAAGAGCTCCAGCAGGCCGCCCAGCGGACCAGTGCATCGCTCACATCGATCAGCTCCGATGTTGCCGACGCCATTCGGCTTGCGCCCGCCGACCCCTCACTGAAAGCGGCATCCGCGAAGGCGACGAGCGCCATCGCCTACGCCCAGACGCTCGACCACGACCCGCTTGCGGCAGTGAAGGACTTGGTCGACGCCGAGGCGGTGCTTGACGAACTCTTGGCTCCGCTGCGCGCTGCGGCTGCAGAGGCCGAGAAGGCGCGCACCGCGCTCACGGACTCACTCGGACGAGTGACGAGCCAGGTCAAGGGCGTCAGCGAGTTCATCGAGACGCGGCGCGGAGCGGTAGGTGCGCAGGCACGGACTCGGTTGTCCGAGGCCGCTCGTCACCTTGACCACGCCCAGCAGGTTCTCGACTCCGATCCTGCGGACGCCCTCGCCTCGCTCCAGAAGTCCGAACAATTTGCGCAGGAGGCTCAGCGTCTCGCACAGAAGGACGCCGATGACTTCGATCGACAGCAGAACAGATCGCGTATGTCTGGAGGCGGCATCAACTCGGGAGTCCTCGGTGGCATCCTGATCGATTCGGTTCTGCGGGGAGGACGGGGCGGCGGCTTCGGCGGTGGATTCGGTGGCGGATTCGGTGGCGGGTCCAAATCGCACAGTTCTGGTGGCGGGTCCAAATCGCACAGCTCTGGCGGCGGCAACCTCGGTCCGGGTAGTTTCGGTGGTGGCGGCACGCGTGGTCGCCGAGGTGGCGGCGGGAGGTTCTGACCACCCTTAGGTTTCAGCATCCAATCAAAGGAAGATCATGGCTCAAAAGCAGACAATCCTCGGACGCATCTCGCAGCTCACGCGCGCCAATATCAACGCGCTGATCGATAAGGCTGAAGACCCCGAGAAGCTCCTCAATCAGCTCGTCATTGACTACACCAACAGCATTCGTGACGCCGAGGACGCTGTGGCGCAGACGATCGGCAACCTGCGGATGGCCGAGCAGGACCACGCCGAGGACGTCGCTGCTGCCAAGGAGTGGGGCTTCAAGGCGACTGCAGCGTCCGCCAAAGCAGACGCGCTCCGCACCGGCGGCAACAGCATCGACGCTGACAAGTTCGACCAGCTCGCCAAGGTCGCCCTCTCTAAGCAGATCTCGTTCGAGAACGAAGCCAAGGCCGCGGCGCCACAAATCGTCCAGCAGAACGAGGTCGTCGAGAAGCTCAAGACAGGCCTCATCACGATGAAGTCAAAGCTGGTCGAGCTGCAAACCAAGCGCGATCAGCTCATCGCTCGCCAGAAGACGGCTGAGGCTCAGGCGAAGGTGCAGGACGCCGTCAAGTCGATCAATGTGCTCGATCCGACAAGCGAGCTGTCACGCTTCGAGGAGAAGATCCGCAAGGACGAGGCTCGCGTCGCCGGGCAGGCCGAGATCAACGCCACGTCGCTCGACGCACAGTTCGAAGAACTCGAGGCCGACTCGACCGCTATCGAGGTCGAGGCCCGTCTTGCCGAGCTGAAGGCTGCGAGCAGCACACCTCCCGCGGCCGTCGAAGCCCCCGTCGCCGACACCGAGACCGCCTAACCCCCAACCCTCCGTTGGGGGAACCAATATGGTCGCTCTCCGCAGGGAAAAGCGACCATATTGGTTCCCCCAGCGGAGGGTTTACTTGTCCCAGCGGAAGACTTTGGCGGACACCGCGGTGAGGACCACGGCGAATCCCAAGAGGATCACGATGGGCCACACGGCTGCCGAGGGACCCTGACCTCGGACCATGGTGTCGAGCATTCCCTCGTTGAGGTGCTTCAGCGGCAAGAGATTGCTGATCGTCTTCAGCCAGGTCGGGGCATCGTCAAGTGGAAAGAACGAGCCCGACAGGAACGCCATGGGCAGGATCACGAAGTTGGCGAGGCCCGTGGCACCCTCTTCGGTCTTGGAGATCGCTCCAGCGAGCAGGCCGATCGACATAAAGGCGAGAGTGGCCGCGATCAGCAGCGGGATGATCATGGGCCACGAACCAGTCAACTTCAATCCAAAGAGCACGATCGCCAACCCCAAAAACACGATGGTTTGAGTAGCCGCGACTCCCAGGCTCACCAGAACACGGGCACCGACGATCGACGCCGTGGGGATCGGCGCCAACCGCAAGCGACGCAGCAAGCCGTTGGTGCGCCACACCACGAGGTTGGCGGCCGCACCGAAGGTCGCACCCATAGCGATCGCCCAGCCCAGCAGCCCCGGAGTCACGTACTGGATGGTCTCCAGCGCCTGGTCCTCGACTTGCGTCGCCTTGAGCGTGTACGTGTTGGGCGTCGACGAGGCCGCCGCGTTAGCGGACTGCACAATCGCGCCCATAGTGCCACGCACGATCGACGATCGGACCGCGTCCGCCTGTGAATAGTGGAGCACGAGCGTGTCACCGGTTTGGCTCACGACCGCGTCGACGTCGCCTTTGCGGAGATCTTCGAGGGCAAGCTTTTCGCTGCTTTCCTTCGAGATGTCGAGAGTCGCTAGAGCCGCCTTGGGTGCCTGGTCGAGCACCGCAACACTTCCGATCTGAACGATCTCGCTCTTGCTGGTGCCTTGGTCGGTGAGAAGCCCGCCAAACAAAAGCAGGAACATGATCGGGAAGACGATCGCGAAAAAGAGCGCCATCTTGTCGCGCACGAAACCCTTGGCCATCGCCAGGGCCAAGCTCTTGAAGGCACTCACGCGCGATACTCCCGCCCCGTGAGCTCAAGGAAGACGTCCTCGAGAGATGCACCCGCAACCGACAGACCTTCCAGTGCGCCAAGGCCCGCAAGCGCCGTCAGCACACTCACCGGATCTCGCGTCGCCACGATCAATGCGTCGTTCTCGAGGTCGGCGGAGATGACGCCGGAGAGTCCGCGTGCCTCTTCCAGCGCGAGTGTCCCGGGTGCAAGGCTGATGCGCACCGGGGCATTGAGGCCTCGGATCAGTGCTGCGGGACTATCGAGCTGAAGGATCTTGCCACCGTCGATGATCGCGACGCGGTCACACAGCGCCTGCGCCTCGTCCATGTGATGCGTCGTGAGAATGACGGTACGGCCGTCGTCATTCAAACTGCGCAGCACGTCCCACAGGTTGCGCCGCGCTTGAGGGTCGAGCGAGGCCGTGGGCTCATCGAGGAAGACAACGTCTGGGTCGTGGACGAGGGCGCAGGCGATCGAGAGCCGCTGCCGTTGCCCACCGGACAGGTCGCTGGTCTGCGTCCCGGCCTTGTCCTCCAGCCCCGCAAGCTCAAGCATCGCGCCGACAGCGGCGCGCGGGGCGTCATAGAGAGCGGCGAAGCTCTGCAGCTGCTCACGAGCAGTCAGCCGTTCGAAGAAGGCTGAAGTCTGCAGTTGGACGCCGATACGACGGAGCAGCTTCGGGTCGCGCGACGCGGGATCGATCCCATCAATGGTCACGGTGCCGGAAAGGGGCCGCCGCAACCCTTCGACCATCTCGAGCGTGGTCGTCTTGCCAGCGCCGTTGGGTCCGATCAGGCCGAAGAACTCGCCGGGTGCAATCTGGAAGCTGACATCGTCCACCACGACGACGTCGTCATAGGCCATCGTGAGCCCAGCAACCTCAATGTGTGCCCCCATGGCTCAAGTCTCACACGGCATGCGCTGCTACTCATCGGTGACATGATGGCGCTATGAAGATCAACCAGACATTCTCGTATGAGGGCGCCGACGTCGCCTCAGTATTTGGACTCATCACCAACAAGGAATTCCGCGACGAGGTCAGCGAGAAGATCCACGCGATCAGCTACGAATCGACCATCGAGCCGCACGGTGAGGGCTTCAACGTCAGCATCAAGCGCAAGATGCCCGCTCAGATGCCCGACTTCATCAAGAAGCTGACAGGCGAGACCGTCGAGGTGTTGCAACGCGAAGACTGGGGCGCACCCGGCGCGGATGGCTCGCGCACCGCCGACGTCAAAGTCAACATTCTTGGTCAACCCGCCAGCATGGCCGGCACTGCCAAGATCTACGCAAGCGGCAGCGGCACCGAGTTCAGCCTGACCGGCGACGTGACGGTCAAGATCCCCTTCATCGGTAAGAAGATCGAGCCCGAGGTCGCCAAGGCGATCATCGCGGCGCTGACGTCCGAGGTCGAGCTCGGCAAGGCCAAGTTCGCCGCCGAAGGCTAACCGACCTCAGACGAGGTCGCTGAGTTCTTGAGTCGCGAACCACGCCAGGTCATCGTCGTAGTCGATGCCCTCGCCATCTGGCGCAACGTCGACCAAGAATGCCACGACCTGGTCGATCGAGAGATCGCCTTCCCAAGCGACGCGCGCGGGATCGTCGCCAGACATCGCCACGGCGTCGGTCTCGGCCACGATCACGACCCGTCGCGGGTCGACATGATCAAGCTCTAGCGAGGCGTCGGCGGCGACGTAGGTGAGGTGGTACTCCCACTCCTCCTCGCTCACCGTCGGGTCCGAGCTCGCGAGTGCGGCGCTCAACGCATACACCTCGGCAGGCGTGAATGATCCATCCTCGTCGAGACGCTCGAGATCACCCACGGTCGCGGCCACGTAGACGCGCATCACGCATCACCTCGACTCGGACGCAGACGGCCACGTGGAGCGCGATTTCGTGGCCCATCGATCGACTCGACCAGCTCGGTCAACGCCTCCTCGATGCACTGAGCGAGAACGTCAGCATCGGGTATGGCTTCGCGGTCCGCGACGATCCCGAAAAAGACCTTGCCGTGATAGGACGTCACTCCGATCGACAACGCGCGGCCTTCGGAAAGCGGCAGGCACGGGTAGACCTCTTCGAGCTGCTGACCAGCCATGTAGACGGGTTCTTGTGGCCCTGGCACGTTGGTGATCACGATCTGGTGAGGCAGGCTCTGGTTGGAGTCGGCGACCCGCGCTCCGACCGCGTGGAACGTCGATGTCGCGAAGCCAGGAAGGTTCGCCAACTTGTTGGCGGCGACCGCAGAGCCAGTCTCGCGATGGTCCTTCAACGCGTACGAGACCTGGTGCAAGCGCACCACCGGGTTGGACTCCCCCACCGGAAGCGAAAGCATGTGCCCGCGGACCTTGCTGCCAAGGGACGTGGGCAGCCCATCTTCGGCGACGACCGACATCGGCACCATGGCCCGGAAGCGCCACTTCGCCGACACGGGCTCGGCGCGCGTCAAGAGCCAGCCGCGGATGCCGCCAGCGATCGTTGCCAGGATGACGTCGTTGACCGTGCCGCCATGGACGTCGCGAACCCTGCGGTAGTCATCGAGATCGGACATCACCGTCGCGAACCGCCGATGCTGGCCGAGCTCGGCGCTCAAGGGTCCGGACTGGACGGTACTACGTCCCACTAGTGGCAACTTCTGGGCCCAACGGTTGGCGTTGTGCGCCATGACGATCGCCGCCGAACGCGGGTGCCGCAACGACTCGCTCATCGAGCCCAGGAAGACTCCGGTGCTGCCCGGCTCGCTGCGCGGATTCCACTCCTGGTGGGGGATGTCGCGCTCGTGGGCGGTCTCCTCAAGCAAGACCTGTGCCAGGTCGATCGTGTCCGAACCGTCCACCAGCGCTTGGTGTGCTTTGAAGAGCAGCGCGACGCGCCCGCCCTTCAAGCCCTCGACGAAGTAGAGCTCCCACAGCGGACGATCGTGATCGAGCCGACGTGCGATCAGGCGGCCAACGAGCTCGCGAAGGGACGCCATCGACCCGGGCTTGGGGAGGGCCGATCGGCGTACGTGCAGCGAGATGTCAAAATCCTCGTCGTCGACCCATAACGGCGTGCCGAACCGCCCCGGTATGGGCATGGCGCGCTGGCGATAACGCGGCACGATGTCGATGCGGTCGTTGATCACTTGCACGAGACGGTCGTAGTCGAGCTGGTGGTCACCGGCCGAAAGAATGGCGAGTGAAGCGATCTGGCGCGGAGCGGTCAGGCTGTCCTGGTTCAGGAACATTGCATCCAGCGGACTGAGTCGCTGCATCCGGACCTCCGATCACGTCGAGGCTCAACGTATCACCGCGCTGACCTCGGTGATCGCCTTGAGTAGGGCTGAGTCAGGAGCAGATTCGCGCAGGCTCTGACCTTTCATCAACGCCCGGTCCACGGAGGCGACATCGTGGGGCAATACGGCATCAGGCGCCACGCCAGTGAGCCGCTGGATGGTCTCGATGATCTCCT
Source organism: Nocardioidaceae bacterium (assembly GCA_025965395.1). GTDB lineage: Bacteria > Actinomycetota > Actinomycetes > Propionibacteriales > Nocardioidaceae > JAOPXA01. Next base: position 6,756 of record JAOPXA010000053.1, read on the forward strand.
TGGTCGACCAGCCGAGCGAGGGCCTTCGCTTGTTGATCACCACGGTGAGTTCGGCCGCTGGCGCCACGTCACGGAGCTCAAGGAGCCCCCGCGCGAAGCGTGACAAGCCAATCGGATCAGCGGCGCCAACGGCCACGACGCGATCGGCAGCGGCAAGCAGTTGCAAGGTCGTCTGGTTGCGATGAGGCGCCGAGGAGTCGAAACGGTCAGGACCTTCGAGGCAAAAGCCGACGTCGGCAACCACGTGGTCGAACTGGCGCGTCGCCTCGTCGATCACTCGGGCAACCGCACCTGGCCGTAGCTGTGGCCACAGGTCAGATCGAGGAAGTCCGGAAAGCAGGGCCAGCTTGGGACTCACCGTCACCAGCTGCTCAGCGAGGGAGGCACCATTGCCCGAGTTGGCCGCTCGCGTGGCTGCCAATAAGCCACTCACTTCGTCAAGGATCGCGAGCATCTGAGCGAGGGTGCCGCCGTACGGATCGGCATCGATCAAGATGGTCGGTCGCCCACTGTGCGCGAGCTCGGCCCCAAGGTTGAGCGCCAAGGTGCTGCGTCCCGGCGCGCCCGAGGGCCCCCACACCACGGTCAACGTACCGTCGCCCGACGACTCTTGCTCGACAGGAAGAGGCGGACTCCAGGTCCCGAGGATCTGTTCGAGGTCGTCCAAGCGATCACTCGACACGAGATGTTCGATCCCCAACATGGACGCTCGATCGGCTGCGTCATCTGACTCAATGATCGCGACGACTTGCACGCCGAGCGCCCCGAGCCGATGGACCGTGTCAGCGTCCAGGCCCGTCAGCTTGAGGGAGAGGACAGCCGCCCGGCTGGTGCCCATGCCGGCGAGCGCGAGCAGGTCGGCCACATCGACGCAGCGGCGTCCCGCCGCTCTCGCATCGAGCCCAGCGACAAGATGCAGGACATCGCGTTCCCATGTGCGACCCGACGCAGCGACCAGGATGTCGCTCACGGGACCCGCACCAAGGTCACCGTGCCTCGACCGACGGCGGCAAGTGCCTTGGCCGGATCCGTGTTGGTCACAAGCGCCACGACCACAGTCTTCGCGAGCGCGCCTCCCACGGAGTTCGAGTCGCCCCCGAGATCGAGGATGCGGACGCGGGGCAAGACCTTGGTCGCGTCCCCAACCACGTCTCCTTGGGGCGGGCTCACCCACACATCAACCAGGTCGCCGCTTTGCAGATCGTTCGGGAAGGCCCCGATGGCAACCTTGAGCGGCAGCTCCCCGGCAGGTTGGCTGTCGATCGCCCGCAGGCTGGCCACACGTACCAATTCTCCCGATCTGAGATCGTGGCTCCACTCAAGCGCTGACAGGGCTGCGGGAAATTCATCGACGACCCGGACATACTGATCCTGGGATCCGCCGTCGAGCCGAACCCTCGCTTTGACAAGGTCCGAGCGTGAGACTGGCTGGCCGGATCGGACGTCAGCGCGAAGCGACCAGTAAGCAACTCGGTCGTCTTGCGTCGCCGCCCATCGCGCGGCCACAACGGTCGAGACGAGCACGAGGACGATGCCCAAGAGCAGCCTCGGATCGCGCCAACGGGTGCGCGAAAGCCGCTGGGCAGCACGGGGAGTCGGGTCAGGCGAAGTGGGCATAGACGTATTTCAGCCGATCCGGCATGTCCCGTCTAGATGTCGTGACGTTTTCCACAGAAGCGGCGCGGACGGTGTCTCATCACCAGGTCCGAATGGCATCATGGTGCGCATGCCGATCGCATCACCTCGATTTCTCACCTTGGTCGACGTCGCTGACGTGCTCAACGTCACCACACGCCAGGTCTACACGCTCGTTCGCTCCGGCGACCTGCGCGGAATTCAGGTAGGTGGTCGTGGTCAGTGGCGAGTCGAGGCGAGCGAGCTTGAGGAATACATCGCCCGACAGTATGAGCGCACGTCCCATTTGCTTGAGACTCTCGACGACAGCGAAATAGGCGACGCCAATCTCAGCGAGCCAACGGACACCTGACGGCCGCGACCGCGGTGAAGGGCACGACTTCGTCCCTGCCCGCCTCGTGCTCCAGCGTGACAAAATCTGCGGCGACGACGCGTACATACGCCGAGAGGCTCGACCCGTCGATGCGCGTCACGAGTATGCGGTCTCGGTCGCGCGCGAACGCACGAAACGCGTGACCCCACCCCAGACGATCTGACACTGCCGAGGACGAGGCGGTGCCGGCGGCATCGTCGATGGCGATGCCCAGCACCGAACGATGCGCGATCGCATAGGCGAAAGTCGGCGATTCGACGAGCACCCAAGCCCCCGTGACCTGCGCGACGCGTCCGGTGATCTGTCCGACGTGCTCGACCCGAATCGTGACCTCACGGTGACCGATCAGGTCGGCCCACCGAAGCTGGCTCCAAGCACCTCTCGTCAACTCGGCGACCTGGAGGTCCCGCGCAGCCAGATCGAGCTCGGTGGCCTGATCGATCAGGTCGCGGAAGAGATTTTCCCAACGCATGGGAACAGAGTAGTTGTTGAAAACCACATTGACATCCGCAATGATTTGCATTGATATGTAATCAAACGTATTCAAACGAGTCTAAAGGAGTCGCAATGAAGACACGAAGATTGTCCGTGCATGGATGGATCTTGGTCGCCCTCGCCTCGGGCAGTGTGGCGTGGCTAGCGCCGCGCTCGAAGACGCTGGCCTCGACGCTGAGCACCGAAGCCTCGTTCGAGGACTTGCTGGTCGCGCTCCTTGGCCTCGTGGCGCTCGTGGCTTCTGCGTGGTTCTTGACCGTTGCCGCAGCTCTTCTGGCGGGTAGCCCACACGCCTGGCTGAGGATCATGTGCCCGACATTCCTCGGGGCCTTGCTCATCACTGCGCAGCAAGGTGCCCACGCCGCCGAGGTCTCCCTCGACGGGCTGAGACTCCCCGATCGACCGGTGAGCGCCTTGCGCATCGATACGCCCCCACCGCGCGCGATCCCCTCGAGCGAAACAGTCGTCGTACGCAA